>NZ_JAHLZB010000023.1:0-10578 GCF_025128255.1 Synechococcus sp. CS-205 | reverse complement strand
GGGCTCACCGCCGCCGCCGTCGTTCTCCTCGATGAGGATGGCGGCCGGTGGTGCCTCGATGGGAGCTTCGGCAACGGCGACCGCCTGGCCCTCATCCCGCAACCCACGGCGGCCACGGGGCTGGGAGCGGCCCACCCTGGTTGCGTCGGGTAAGGGCACCTGGGACACGGGAATTTGCAGCACCGAAGACTCGATCACCGTGGTCATGGGGGCGTCGGACTCACCGAACTGATCGGGCAAGGGGGTGATTTCCACCAGGGCCCCCTGGGCGTCGTCGTTCTGGAGGTTGCGGCCGGAGCTGCTGGCCTCCGGAATGGGGCGGGGCGAGGAGCCGGTGTCGGTGGAGGCCCCACCACGGCCACCCCGGCGGCGGCGGCGGGAGCCGGAGGCGGCCAGCTGCTGGCGGGCCGCCTCGAGCACGGCATCGCTGTCTTCGCCGGGCCGCACAACACGCACCACCAGATTCTCGCCGCTGGGAGGAGGATCGAGCAGCAGGGCGGGGCTGAGCCCCATCCAGCCGTAGACCAGTTCCTGGTCGGGGTCCATCGGCACCGCCACCAGGTCGGGATCCTGACGTCGGCTGAAGCCGCCGCCGCCATCAGCGCCAGAACCCTGAGCTGGTTCCGGGGTGGCCACAGAAGCCGCGGCCGCTGGTTCGGCAGCGAGGGAGGCTGCCGCGGCCGGTTCGTTGCCTTCGCTCGACCCTCGAGCGCCGCGGCCACGGCCGCCACGACGGCGACCCGTGGAGGGTTCACCTCCGTTGGGGCTGGGCACTTCAGCCCGGGCCGAGGCGGCCGAGCGAACCAGGCCGGTGACGGAGGCCAGGGGTTGCAGGGTGTCCTTGCCCGGCAGGACCGCCACATGGCCGAGGCCGCCACAGCTGGGACAGGCCCGACCGAACAGTTCATAGATGTTCTGGCCCTGGCGCTTGCGGGTCAGTTCCACCAGACCCAGCTCGGTGAGCTGGGCGATCTGGGGGCGAGCCGCGTCGTCCTGAACCGACTGGGTGAAATGCTCCAGCAGCATCAACTGATCACGGCGCGACTCCATGTCGATGAAGTCGATGATCACCACGCCACCGATGTTGCGCAGCTTGAGTTGACGGGCAATCTCGGCGGCGGCTTCGCAGTTGGTCCAGAGCACGGTTTCGCGCGAACTGGCCGAGCGGGTGAAGGAGCCGGAGTTCACGTCAATCACCGTGAGCGCCTCGGTGGGCTCGATGATCACGTAACCGCCGGAGGGGAGGTCCACCCGAGGCTTGAGCGCGTCGCTGATGGCGGCGTTCACCCGGTACTGCTCGAGCACATCAGCGCCCTCACCGTGGTGCTCCACCTCCAGGTTGGCCTGATCGGCGCCGAGGAAGGCATTCACCCGGGCCACCGCAGCGGGGGTGTCCACCACCACCCGCCAGACCTCGGGGCTGTAGAGGTCGCGGAGGACCCTGTGGATGAAGTCCTCGTCGCGGTTGAGCAGCACCGGCGGCGTGGCCGTCTCGGCGGCCTCCTGAATCCCTTCCCACTGCCTGAGCAGGGTTTCGAGGTCGTCGATCAGCTGATCTTCGCTGACACCCTCGGCTTCGGTGCGCACCAGCAGGCCGGCGCCGGGGGGCTTGATCAACACCCCGAGAGCCCGGAGACGGTTCCGTTCGTTCTCGCCGCTGATGCGCCTGGAGATGCTGACCCCCTGGCCATGGGGCTGGAGCACCAGGAAGCGGCCGGGCAGGGTGAGGTTGCCGGTGAGGCGAGGGCCTTTGGTGCCCGTGGGCTCCTTCATCACCTGGACGAGCACCTTCTGACGGGGCTCGAGCAGTTCAGTGATGCCGGCGGCGCCCTTTCTCAGGCGCAGGGGGCCGAGGTCGGTGACATGGATGAAGCCATTCTTCTCGCTTTCGCCGATGTTGACGAAGGCAGCATCAATCCCTGGGAGGACATTTTCAACACGGCCGAGATAGACGTCGCCAATCTGATAGCGACCCTGGGCTACGACCAGTTCATCAACACGTTCGTCGTTGAGCACCGCGGCGATCCGCAGTTGCTCCGCGATGACGATCTGCTGGGGCATGGAGGATAGGGGGTGGCTCTGTGGAGCCATGCCATGGATGGGAGTGAATCCCTGAAGCACGAACCCGCCGGCCAGAGCGCGCCGCAAAGCTGCTCGACTGCTGGACCAGCAGGACGTAGACGGAGGAGAAAAACCTTTTGAGGAGCATCCTCAGGAGGAACAACCTCCATTCGCGGCGATGCTGCCGAGCGGGGCCGGCCAAAGCGCGGAACAGTTCCTACGGAACCAGGTGCCGTAGGGCGACGTCTGCAGAATGGGAAACCACAGACGGATCTGCCGTCTTGGGGCGAATTTAGCACGGGTCAACCTGAGCCCCTGCAGCCGCTGGCCGCAGCCGCAGCCGGTCGCGGCTCACCCGTCCGAGGCGCAGGGGAATACCCAGCCGCTCCTGAAGCCAGAGGCAGACCTGCTCGGGGCGCACGCTCCGCCCCTGGGCATCGATGCGGGCCCCAAGGCCCACGCAGCAGGACTGATCCGACGCGGCCACCAGGGTCAGCGCCTCGAGCAGGGGCCGGCAGTCCCGCTGGCGGGGCCGTCCTTTCTTGTCGGTGTCGCGCCAGGGAAGCTCAGCCGCCGTGAGCAGGCTCTCCAGGGCAGGCCCCCAGCGCTCGGCGCCCGGGCCCGGGGCGCCGACGCCGGCTTCAACCAGCAGCTCCATCCTCCACTCGGCCCCCTCCAGCTCCTGCGACAGGCTCGGTGCGCGGACCGGCACCTCCTCCACCCCCGCGAGCAGCAGCCCCTCGGGCAGGGTGGCCTGCAGCCGCTCCAGGGCGAAGGAAGGATCAACGCTGCCGCTGAACTCCAGGTCGAACCACTCCCCGCGCGCTTCCACCCCCAGGGGCAGGGCCAGGGCGAACTGCAGGCGGGGCAGGGGATGAAAGCCGCCGGTGAAGCTCACGGGCAGGCCGCTGCGGCGCAGGGCCCGCTCCATCAGCCGCACCAGATCAAGGTGGCTGAGCAGGGCAAGGGAACCGGTCTTGCTGAAGCCGAAACGCAGCCGCTGGAGCCGTTTACTGGCCGGAGCGCGGGTGGGCTGCTGCACGGGGATCGGCGGCGCCTCCACCACCACGTTGTGGCCGAATTCCGGCCCGCAGACGCCGCAACTGCTGCAGCCCTCGAAGGAGCAATCGGGCACCACCACCGCGGCGAGGGCCTTCTGCAGATCCTCCGCCAGCCAGGTCTTGTCGACACCGGTGTCGATGTGATCCCAGGGGAGGGGCCGGGCGCAGAAGGCCGCCAGGTCTTCGGGCCCGAGGGCTTCTGTGGCGCCCCAGTCGCCCATCTCCAGGGCCCGGTAGCGGCCGCCCAGCCCAGCGGCCTCGATCGCTCCGGTCCAGGCGGCGTGGGTGGCCTCGATCGTCTCGAACCAGGCATCGAGGCCGGCACCGGCCCGCCAGGCGGCCTCGATCACCGGCGCCAGGCGGCGGTCACCGCGCCCCACGAAGTCCTCCATCGCCGAGAGGCGCGGATCAGTGAAATTCGTCTTGAGGCCCCTGAGCGTGCGCAGCTCCCGGCGCAGCAGCTCCTGGCGCCGCCGGAACTCCGATGTCGACACGCTGTGCCACTGGAAGGGGGTGTGGGGCTTGGGGGTGAAGTTGCTGATCGTGAGATTCAGCTCCAGCCGGCCCAGATCACGGCACTGCTGTTGCAGGGAGCGGCAGGTGTCGGCGATGCCGAGCACATCGGCATCGGTTTCCCCCGGCAGGCCGATCATGAAATAGAGCTTGACCCGGCGGTACCCGCTCTCCATGGCCGTGCGGATGCCCCGCAGCAGCTCGGCATCGGTGAGGCCCTTGTTGACGATGTCTCGCAGGCGCTGGCTGCCGGCCTCGGGGGCGAAGGTGAGCCCAGCCTTGCGGGTGCCGCCGAGGATGTGGGCGATGTTCTGATCGAAGCGGTCCACCCGCTGGCTGGGCAGGGTGAGGCTCACGTTCTGGTCGGCCAGGCGGTTGCGCAGCTCCACCCCCACTGCCGGCAGGGCCAGGTAATCGGAGCAGCTGAGCGAGAGCAGGGAGAAGTCGCTGTAGCCGGTGCGCTCCATTCCGGTTTCCACCGCTTCGATCACCGCCTCGGGCTCCACATCACGGGCGGGGCGGGTGAGCATGCCGGGCTGGCAGAAGCGGCAGCCACGGGTGCAGCCGCGGCGGATCTCGATCGTGAGCCGGTCGTGGACGGTTTCGATGTGGGGCACCAGGCCCATGCCGTAGTGGGGCATCGGCGTGGCCACCCGGCGCAGCACCCGCTGCGGCGCCTCGGGCACCAGCGGCACCAGGCTGATGCCATCGGGCCCCGGGCCATAGAGCGAGGGCACGTAGACCCCGGGGACCTGGGCCAGATCCCGCAGAAGGGCGGAGCGGCTGAGGCCGGCCGCCTTGGCTTCCGCCACCACCAGACCGATCTCGGGCAGCAGCTCCTCGCCGTCGCCGAGGGCGAGGAAATCGAAGAAGGCGGCAAAGGGCTCCGGGTTGCTGGTGGCGGTGGGGCCACCGGCGAAGATCAGCGGCGGAGCAGCGGGATCATCCAGGGGCCGATCACCGCGATCGGCGGCACGGATCGGCACCCGGGCCAGATCCAGCATCTCGAGGATGTTGGTGGCCCCCAGCTCGTAGCTGAGGCTGAAGCCGAGGATGTCGAAGGCGGTCAGCGGCCGGCGGCTTTCCACCGCGAACAGGCCCTGCTGCCGCTCGCGCAGACGCGCAGCCAGATCCGGCGCCGGCAGGTAGGCCCGGTCGCAGAGCTGCCCGGGAACGGCGTTGAGGATCGAATAGAGAATGATGTGGCCGAGATTGCTGGCGCCCACCTCGTAGAGCTCGGGGTAGGTCAGGGCCCAGCGCAAGGCGGCAGCCTGCCAGTCGCGGGGCTCGACGCCCAGCTCATTGCCGAGGTAGCGGCCGGGCTTGGCCACGCTGCGGTCCACCAGCTGCTCGAAATCGACGGGCGCGTGGTCGACGATCACTACGGCAGGGGAACGGGCGTAGCTCGATCGTATCGAGGGTGGCCGGCGCCATAGGAAGATGCCCGGCAGCACCAGCGCCAGCCGCAGCAGTGGTTCAGATCAACGGCAACTATCTCAAGCTCAAGGCGGGCTACCTCTTCCCGGAGATCGCCCGGCGGGTGAAGGCCTTCAGCGAGGCCAACCCTGAGGCCCCGATCATCCGCCTGGGCATCGGTGATGTGACCGAGCCGCTACCGGAGGCCTGCCGCGAGGCGATGAAAACGGCCATCGACGCGATGGGAACCCCGGAAGGCTTCCACGGCTACGGCCCCGAGCAGGGCTACCTGTGGCTGCGCGAGGCGATCGCGACGCACGACTTCCAGGCCCGTGGCTGTGCCATCAGCGCTGAGGAGATCTTCGTCTCCGACGGCTCCAAGTGCGACAGCAGCAACATCCTCGACATCCTCGGGCCGGACAACCGCATCGCCGTGACCGATCCGGTGTATCCGGTGTATGTGGACAGCAACGTGATGGCGGGCCGCACCGGCGAGGCCGATGAGAGCGGCCAGTACGGCGGCCTCACCTATTTACCGATCAATGCCGAGAACGGCTTCAGCGCCCAGATCCCCACCGAGCCGGTGGATCTGATCTACCTCTGCTTTCCCAACAACCCCACCGGGGCTGTAGCCAGCAAGGATCAGCTCAAGGCCTGGGTGGACTACGCCCGCGCCAACGACGCCCTGATCCTGTTCGACGCGGCTTATGAGGCCTTCATCCAGGACCCCGACCTGCCCCATTCGATCTATGAGATCGAAGGGGCGCGGGAGTGCGCGATCGAATTCCACTCGTTCTCCAAGAATGCCGGCTTCACCGGCACGCGCTGCGCGCTCACGGTGGTGCCCCGCGGCCTGATGGGCACGGCGGCCAACGGGGAGAAGGCGGAACTCTGGGCCCTGTGGAACCGCCGCCAGAGCACCAAGTTCAATGGCGTGAGCTACATCGTGCAGCGCGGCGCCGAGGCGGTGTATTCCCCCGAGGGCCAGGCCCAGGTGAAGGCCCTGGTGGCCTTCTACATGGAGAATGCCGCGATCATCCGCCGGGAGCTCAGCGCTGCCGGCCTGCAGGTGTATGGCGGTGAGCAGGCCCCCTATGTGTGGCTGAAAACCCCCGAGGGGATGAATTCCTGGAACTTCTTCGACCATCTGCTCACCAAGGCGCACGTGGTGGGCACCCCGGGCAGCGGCTTCGGCGCTGCGGGAGAGGGCTACTTCCGCCTCTCGGCCTTCAACAGCCGCGTGAACGTGGACGAGGCGATGCGGCGGGTGCGGGCGGCGCTGGCGCACTGATTCACAACCAGCGCAGATCCCGCTGCAGCTCCTGGGCCATGCGGGAGCCCGAGGCCATCAGCTGGTCGAATTCGGCCGGGGTCAGCACCAGGGCATCGCAGCTGAGCGGCAGCTGATCGAGGGGCCAGTGAAGCAGGCGCTGATTCTGGGGCCCGGCAGCGGTGGCATCGATCAGTACAAGATCGAGATCACTGCCCACCCCGGCCGTACCACGGCCGTAACTGCCGAACACGCCCACCGCCTGCAGGGAAGGGCGGCAGGCACACAGCTCGCTCGCCCAGCGGCTCGCCTGAGCCAGCACCTGCTCAGGATCCGGCCAGCGCAGTACGGATTGCGTCAACGAGCGCACAGGCATGGCGGCGTGCGTCTTCGCTCTGAAGACGCCCAAAGTGATCGATGGGGGCACCATCGGGAAGGCTATCGGGGTAGCGGGTGGGGATGTAGAGCGCATCGAGAATGCGCAGCCGATCCTCAAGATCCGGCACCGCCGCGGCCAAGGCACTGACGGCCTGGGAGGGCAGATCCCGGAAGGAGCGACCCAGGCCATGGCCCCACACCTGCTGCCCCAAGTGAAGATGCAGCGCCTTGAGAGCCTTTTCCACTGCCTGATGGGAGGCGAAGCAGGCCCATTCGTGATGCCCCGCCTCGGCGCTCACACGGGCCAGATCAAGATCGGCCACCGCCTGATGTAGCCAGTCGGCGGAACGGTTCATGACACCATTCTGGACCGCGCCGCAATCCTCTTCGCTGTGCTACTCGACGAAAGCGTAACGACGCATCCGCTCCCGGCATCAGAGACGGGATGCTAGAGGCTGCCCCAGCCAGACACCGCAACAACCGCGTCAGACTCCCAGCCATGAGCGACACCATCCGTGCCACGGAGACCCCGACCCGCAGCCCAGGCGGTGCCGCGGTGATCGAGAAGGAGGTACAGCGGGTGCGCAAGCCCTCGCCCCGCTACAAGGTGCTGCTGCACAACGACCCCGTCAACTCGATGGAGTATGTGGTCACCACGCTGCGCCAGGTGGTGCCATCCCTGAGCGAGCAGGACGCCATCGCCGTGATGCTCGAGGCCCACAACACCGGCGTGGGTCTGGTGATCGTCTGTGATCTGGAGCCGGCCGAGTTCTACAGCGAAACCCTCAAGGCCAAGGGCCTCTCCAGCACGATCGAGCCGGAGAGCTGAGTGCGCCGGCGTGCCTGGCTGGGCTGGATCAGCACCCTGCTCTATCTGCCGCTGCTCTACGGCCTCGGCTGGCTGACGGTGCAACCCTTTGCGGCAGCCGGCCTGCTCAGCGGTTGGCGGCCCGATCAGGTCGCCCTGCTGGGCACGGCTCTGTCCTTTGCCCTGCTGTTGATCACCCTGCCGCTGCGCCTGAACACCGTGTGGAGGGAGCGCCGGCCCTGGCACGCCCTTGGGGTGGCCATGGGCTGGGGCGTGGGCCTGCGCTCCCTGCTGCGTGGCCTGATCAAAGCGCTGCTGCTGCTGCTGCTGGTGGTGGGGGTGTTGCTGATCAGCGGCCAGGCCCGCTGGAGCGGTGGACTGATCACGCCGCTCGAGATCCTCAATGCCGTGCTGTTGATCCTCGGGGTCGGCTTCGCCGAAGAGCTGGTGTTCCGGGGCTGGCTCTGGGGCGAGCTGAACCATCGCCTGGGCTGGGGGCCGCGAGCGGATCAGAAGGCCCTGATCGCCCAGGCGGCGGTGTTCAGCCTGGCCCACACCCGCTTCAACCTCGGCCTCGGGCCGATGGCGGGCTTGCTGATGGGCCTGCTGCTGCTGGGGCTGGCCCTGGGGCTGCAGCGGCGGGCCGATGGCGGCTCCCTCTGGGGCGCCGTGGGGCTGCACGGGGGCCTGGTGGGGGGCTGGTTTTCCCTGCTGTCCGGGCCACTGCAGATCAACCCCACGGTGCCGCTCTGGCTGGCCGGACCAGGCGGAGCCGATCCCAACCCGATCGGCGGCCTGCTGGGCTGGGCCGGCCTGGCCGGGCTGCTCTGGGTGCGGCGGCGCTTCTGGTGAGCAGGGATCAGCGCGCTCAGCGCACCGCTGTGGCCAGGGCCTTGCGGCCCTCCACCGGCGCATGCAGCGCCTCCTCCAACGGAGCGATGCCGTAGTCGCGCTCGAGCAGCGCCATCACGGTGCGGCCGAAATCGCCCGGGTTGGTCTCGAAGGCCTCCAGGCAGATCCGGCCGAACACGCTGCCCATCGGCTCGGGGTTCCAGAGCAGCTTGCGGGCCGTCCAGGGCATCATGCTCATCGGGTTGTAGCCGGGCTCGATCAGCCCCTGGTCGAAGCCGTATTGCTCCAGGTGGGTGTGGGGCTGCAGGCCGATGAAGAAGATGGCCGGCTCCACCTTGTCGGCCCCGAAGATGCGCTCCAGTTCGCGGTGATAGGCCACGGTCTGGCGGATCGTCTCGGGGCGCTCGTCGATCACGTTGAAGGAGTAGTTCACCGACACGTGCTCGCGGAAACCGGCCCGGGCCAGCAGGCGGCAGTTCTCCAGCACCGTGCGCAGGTTGTAGCCCATGCGCATCTTGCGCACCAGCTCCTGGCTGCCGGAGGTGATGCCGATCTCGAAGTAGTCCATGCCCGTTTCCACCATCAGCTCAGCCAGCTCGGCGTCGAGGTTGTCGGCGCGGATGTAGGCCGCCCAGCGGATGTCATCCATGCCGGCCGCCAGGATCGCCCGCAGCAGCTGCTTGGCGTCTTCGATGTAGCGGCGGGCCGGGATGAACTGGGCGTCGGTGAACCAGAAGCCGCGCACGCCCCGGTCGTAGAGCTGGCGCATTTCCGCCACCACCTCCTCCACCGGATTCACCCGCACCGCCTTGCCTTCCACCACGGTGTACACGCAGTAGCAGCAGTTGTGCGGACAGCCGCGCTTGGTCTGCACCCCGACGTAGAAGTCGCCGCCTTCGAGATACCAGTCGAGCTGGGGCCAGATCGAAGCGATGTAGGTGTAGTCGCAGGCGGTTTTGATCACCCCCTCGGGCTGCTCATGGATCAGCCCCTGCCGCGGCGGCTCCCCCACCACGTAACAGCGCTCGGAAGCCAGGGAGCGGCCACTGATCAGCTTCTCCAGCAGCGGCTCCCCCTCCCCCACCGACACCACGGTGCCCGCCGGCAAGCTCTTGCCCAGCTGCTCATAGAACACGCTCACCGCGCCGCCACCGATCACCACCCGGGCCGCCGGATGGAAGCGACGGGCCAGGCGCAGACCGCGGCGCACCAGGCGCAGGTTGCGCCAGAGCTCGCCATAAAAAGCCCCCATCAGGCGCAGGCCGCCGAAGGCCCCGCGCAGGCGATGCAAGGGATTGGAGGCATAGAACACCTCGAAGGAGTTCTGCAGGGGGTTGCCGCCGCGGCCATCCACCGGGGCATAGATCTGGATGTCGCGCCAGGAGAACACCAAGAGGGTGGGGCGGAAGGCTTCGATCGTGCGCAGCAGCACCCGCTCCACATCGAGCAGGGGCAAGGCCGCCAGATCGAGGATGCGCTGGGGAAGCCCGGGAAAACGCTTGTGCAGGTGATCGGCCAGGTACACCGGCCCGATCGGGAAAATTGGATTGCAGGGCAGGCGGATCAGCAGCACCCGCTCATCGGGGGAGGGCTTCGCCGGCGGGTTCGAGTCCAACTGCTGAAGCGGCCGCGCCATCGGATCTCACAGGCCAGCTCGGACGCTAACAAGCGTGCACCCGGGGCAGCGCCTCCAGCAGATCCTGCGCCCGCCCCCCAACCCGGAGCAAACCTTAAGGGCTCAGCACATCTCGCAATGCTCTGTTACATTTGAGTGAGGCGAAGGGCTTTCGGGCCCACCGGACGGGTTTCCCGCTCCGGCATGTCGTCTTACCTAACCGACCCCTTCGGGGACCTCTTACCTCGCTCTCATGACCACCACTCTTCAGCAGCGCCAAGGCGCGTCTGCCTGGAGCCAGTTCTGCGAGTGGGTCACCTCCACCAACAACCGTCTCTACGTCGGTTGGTTCGGTGTTCTGATGATCCCCACCCTGCTGGCTGCCACGATCTGCTTCATCGTGGCCTTCGTTGCTGCTCCTCCCGTCGACATCGACGGCATCCGTGAGCCCGTTGCCGGCTCCCTCCTCTACGGCAACAACATCATCTCCGGCGCCGTTGTTCCTTCGAGCAACGCCATCGGCCTGCACTTCTACCCGATCTGGGAAGCCGCCAGCCTCGATGAGTGGCTGTACAACGGCGGTCCCTACCAGCTGGTGATCTTC
>NZ_JAHLZB010000022.1:0-136512 GCF_025128255.1 Synechococcus sp. CS-205 | reverse complement strand
GTGAGATGCCCTCACTGCTGCCCAGCGACTGAGCAGCGCTCCCGGCACCGGAGGTATCAGCAGAGCAGATCTGCTGCCTCGCTTGATGACCATGGCAGCCACAATGCTGTGACTCAGCATCTCGCCCCCTGAATGGGTACTCTGACTCAGCCCACGAAGGCGCGCGAGGGCTCGCTCACTCCGGCGGATTGCGTGCCCTTGAGATAAGCCAGCATCGTGTCGGCGTCGGAGACCTCGAAGGGGTCCACCGGGCAGTTGTCGTCGAAGCCGGGTTCGATGAACACCTTCTCGATCCGGCCGTCATCCACCAGCATCGAATAACGCCAGGAACGCGGTCCGAAGCCCAGGTTCGATTTGTCGACCAGCATCCCCATCTTGCGGGTGAATTCGGCATTGCCATCAGGCAGCAGGAACACGTGGTTGGCGCCCACCTGCTTGCCCCACTGGTACATCACGAAGGCATCGTTGACGGAGATGCAGATGATCTGATCAACGCCGGCGGCCTTGAACTGGTCGTGCAACTCCTCGTAGCGGGGCAGGTGATTGGAGGAGCAGGTGGGGGTGAAGGCTCCGGGCAGGGAGAACACCACCACTTTCTTGCCGGCGAAGATTTCGTCGCTGCTGAGGTCCTGCCAGCGGAAGGGATTGGGGCCCGGCACCGCTTCATCCCGCACGCGGGTGTGGAAGATGACGCTGGGAACGCGTTCGATCACGGCCATGGTTGAGCTGCAGGTCAAAGACTGCGGCCAGCCTAACTCATAGCGACTCCGTGTTGGGCCTTATGTCTCCAGGCGCAGCCCGATCGCTTTCTCCGCCGTGGCCGGCAGGTTGCGCGAGACCGGACAGAGTTTCATCCGCTCGCTGATGAAGGCGATCGCCTCGTCGTCGGCGCGGGAGCGCTCTTCCGCCGATACGGCTGGATCGAGCCGCAGGCGGAAGTCCCCGTTCAGCTGCTCCAGGATCCAGTCGGCGCTGGTGAGCACCGTGAACGATCCCTCCACCCGCTGCAGGGGAATGGCGCGCTCCTGGGCATTGGCCACCAGGTAAAAATGCTGGCAGAGCAGCAGTGACAGCAGGTAGAGCCGGAACCCCGGGGTGGTGAGACTGGGGTGCTGAGGCTCCCATTCCCCCGATTCAGCCAGGAACTCCACCTCAAGCGACTGGGTGGCGCGGGTGGGCCCGTCATGGCTGCTGCGCAGCCGGAACTGGAAGGTGCGCTGGCTCATCGCTGCTCCTGGTTGGTGAGATGTGGTGATGGCCGGCGGAGAAGGGCCTCGGGGGCAGGGCTGCCTCCGATCAGCGGTTGGTTCTGGCGGCGCAATCCCTCGAAGCCTGTGAGCAGCGCTGAGCCGATCAACAGGCAGGAGAAGCCCAGCCGCAGCTTGTGGTCACTGAGGTGGGGCGCCAGCCGCTGGCCCAGCACGGCACCTGCGGCGCCGCCGCCCACCAGGGGCAGCAGCAGACCCAGGCTGGCGGCGGGCCAATGGCCCAGCGCCAGCAGGGCCACCAGGCTGTTGGTGCTGATCAGCACCAGGCTGGTGCCGCTGGCAAGCTGCATCGGCAGACCGGCCAGCAGAACGAGGGCGGGCACGATCGCAAAGCCTCCCCCCACCCCGGCAACGCCGGTGAGCAGGCCCACCACCACACCCTGAACCGCCAGGGCCACGGGCGTTTCGCGCTCTTGCCGCTGGCCATGACCGCCGCCCTCCCCGCTTGAAGGCCGGGGGGTGGCGGGCCGCAGCAGCAGCCAGGAGGCGACCAGGGCCGCCACTGTGAAGATCCCCAGTTGAACGGCCTCGGGGATCAGGCCGGCCTTGACCAGGCTGCCTCCGATCCAGGCGCCCGCCAGGGCCGGCACCCCCAGGATCAGCGCCGGCCGCGGGGCCACCTGCCGGCGGCGGATGTAGGGCCCCACATTGCCCAGGGCCAGCAGGGTCACCACCATCAGGGAGAGCGGAACGGCCTCCCGGGTGGACAGGCCGGCGCCGCTCACCAGCAGGGGCAGCAGCAGGATCGAGCCCCCGGCCCCCAGCACGGCGAGCAGGAGCCCGATCAGAAGGCCTCCGCTGATCAGCAGCAGCACGGTGCCGCTGATCACACCCTCACCTGGTTCCAGGGCATGACCGCCAGCAGCCGGGCCATGCCGCAGAAGCCGCTGATGCCGGCAAAGGTGAGGCCAGCTCCCACGAAGCCCGCCAGCCAGATCCAGCCTGGGGCCACGGTCTGGCTGAGGATCACCCCGAGCAGCACCAGGCTGCCGGCGGCGATCTGCACCTGACGCATCAGCGGCAGGGGCGCTCCCTTGCGGCGGTTGATGGGCAGGCCCGCCTGCTGCCAGGCACCCATGCCGCCCTCCAGGTCGGCGAGGCGATGGGGATGGCCCCGGCGCAGCAGCTCGGCCAGCCCCTTCTCGCTGCGCTTGCCGCTCTGACAGACCAGCACCAACGGCCCCTCGGGGAGGCTGGCGCTGCCGAGGCGGGAGAGGGGGATGTTGTGGCTGCCGGGGATGTGGCCAGCCACGTATTCCATCGGCTCGCGCACGTCGATCACCGTGATCCTGTTGTCACGGTGCTGGTGGCTGAGGTCCTGGGCGCTCAGGCGAACGGGGCTGGGGTGTGTGGAGCTGGTCTGGGTGGTCATGGTGTTGGCTGAGCAGGGGTGGGCATGGGGTGTTCCAGGGGCAGGCCTTCCCGCTGCCAGGCGCGCAGACCGCCGCGCAGGTTGGCCACCTGAGACCGTCCGGCCTTGAGCAGCTCCTGGGTGGCGAGGGCCGAGCGGCTGCCGGAATGGCAGAGCACCACCAGGGGCTGCCCCGTGGGGATCTCGCCGAGCCGCTGCTCCAGGTCCTGCAGGGGGATCAGCAGGCTGCCCGGGATGTGGCCGTCGGGGCCGTTGAATTCATCAGCTGAGCGCACATCCAGCAGCGTGAGCGAGTCGCGGTGCTCGCTGACCCAGTGGGATTCGAGCTGGGGCAGGCCGGCATAGCTGCGGCGGATCGGAGCCCAGCCGTCGGGATCCGGAGGTGTGTGCCCCCGCGGTCTGCCGCTGCGCAGATTGGCGGGCAGGGCCACGGCCAGCCGGCGCGGGTGGGGCAGTTCCAGATTCTCCATGTAGCCCACGAAGTCGCGCTCATCGGCTTCACCGCCCAGGCGGGCGTTGAAGGCCCGCTCTTCTGACACCGAGCTGAGCGTGCGGCCGCTGTAGTCGTGGCTGGGGTAGAGCAGGCACGAGTCGGGGAGGGAGAGGATCTGCTCGGTGATCGAGCGGTAGAGGGTGTGGGCGTTGCCCTGCTGGAAATCACAGCGGCCGCAGCCCCGCACCAGCAGGGCATCCCCGGTGAAGGCCAGGCTGTGATCGTCGAGCACGAAGGTGAGGCACCCGTCGGTGTGGCCGGGGGTGGCCCGCACCTCAAGAGCACGACTGCCGAAGGCCACCTGATCGCCGTGCCGCAGGGGCAGGGTCACGTTCTCGGCGCCCGCGACGGCAGCCAGGCCGATGACGCTGCCGGTGGCGTCGTGCATCAGCCAGCTGCCGGTGACGTGATCAGCGTGGGCGTGGGTGTCGAGACAGGCCACCAGCTGGATCCCCAGCTCCTGGATCAGGGAGAGATCGCGGTCGTGTTGCTCGAACACCGGATCGATCAGCAGGCCCTCGGCACTGGCCACCTCGGCGATCAGGTAGGTGAAGGTGCCGGTGTCGGCATCGAACAGCTGGCGGAACAGCAACGGGGCCCCACCGGCAGCGGCCGAGAGGGAGAAGCCGCGAGCGGGAGCGACGGCCATGGGGGCTCGATCAGCAACTTGTATGAGCATAGCCGCATAATGGTCGTTCGTCAGGGGGCTGGTGATCGGTGCATAATGTGTCCAGCGACATAACTGTCACCATGGCTGCTGCCACCGGCGGGTCTCGGCCCAGTCCTCAGCTCCTTGAGGAGCTGAGCGCCTTCTTCCGCCTGCTGAGTGAGCCGGCCCGGCTACAGCTGCTCTGCCAGCTTGAGCACGACGGAGCCAGGGACGTGGCCTCCCTGATCGAGGCCACGGGCTTCAGTCAGTCGCACATCAGCCGCCAGCTGGGACAGTTGCAGCGGGCCGGCCTGGTGCGTTGCGAGCGGGAGGGCGCCCGGCTGATCTATGAGGTGGCTGATCCCCTGGTCGCCGAACTGTGCGGCCTGGTTCAGCGTCGTCTCAGAAAGCGGCTCGAGGAACAGCTGCAGCAGTTGCAGACCGCCTGATCACGATGTCCTGAGGGCCAGCCCCAGCCAGCGCACCAGGGGTGCGAACGGCTGCAGGTCGTCGTCGAACGCCGCTATCTGCTCCTTGGCGCACACCTTGATCAGGGTGGCTGCCGAGCCTGGGTTGGCCCGCGTCAAGAGTTCGTGCCCTGGCCCTGAGCGGCGGACCGATCGCGGCGCTCGCACTAGAATAGATAAGCCATTATGCCGTTACAGTCATGGCTTCCTGTGTCCGCGTTCGCCCCCCTCTGAGGCGATGGTTGTTCGCCGCTCTGCCGTTGCTGCTGGCGTTCCTGCTGGGAGCTGCCCCAGTTCTGGCTGCGGACAGCTGGTCGCTCGACGATCGGGCGGGCCATCGCCTCAGCGCCCAGGTGTTCGAGCAGCCATTCCCGGAGTACCCCTCCGGCCAGCGCATCCGCCTCAGTGTTCTGGATGCCAGAACAACCCTGGATCACAGCGCCGATCTCGTGTTGGGTGATTCGACGGGTCAGGAGTGGAGCCTGCCCAATCGCAGCGAAGAGATGGTTCCCAGGGATGGGTCATCGGTTCCGAGCGGATCCGCCCAGTTCGATCTCGATGCCCTGATGCCACGGCCCAGTGAAGCGCTTCCCCTCCGCCTGGAGGTCCCCAGCACCAGGGGGGTCCTGAGCTTCAACCTCAGCCCCGAGCAGGTGATGGAGCTCCACGCCATGGGATCCGCCACGCCGGCAGAGCCTCCAGCCTGACCAGGAGGGGGGCTGCCGGGGATCAGGGCGCCAGCCGCTCGATGCTCCAGAGTCCGCCCGCGCCCTCGCCGCTGGGCCGGTAGCGAAAGCGATCGTGCAGGCGGTTCTCGCGCCCCTGCCAGAACTCGAACTCAAAGGGCACCACCCGCAGGCCCCCCCAGGCCGGCGGCAGCGGCACCTCTCCGCTGGCGAAGCGGCGTTGCATCGCCTGCCACTGCGCTTCGAGGATCGAGCGAGAGCGGATCACGGCGCTCTGCTGCGACACCCAGGCCCCCATCCGGCTGCCGAGCGGGCGCGAGAGGAAGTAGGCGAGCGATTCGCCAGCGCTGATCCGCTCGGCCCGGCCCAGGATCGCCACCTGCCGCTCCAGCCCGTACCAGGGAAACAGCAGGCTCACCTCCGGGTGGGCGGCAATCTCGGTGGCCTTGCGACTCTCGTAGTGGGTGAAAAACACGAACCCACGCCCGTCGAACGCCTTGAGCAGAACGGTGCGGGCGCTGGGGCGGGTGCCGTCGCTGGTGCCCAGCACCATGGCATTGGGTTCGCTCAGCTCCGCCGCCACGGCCTGATCGAACCAAAGGCGGAACTGCGCCACTGGATCAGCCGCCAGATCGGCCCGCCGCAAGGCGGCGCGGCGGTAGTCGCGGCGCAGCTGGGCGGGATCGGTGGGGGCGGGACGGTCACTCATGGCAGCTGCTCGCGGAGAGTGTTCACGACTTTGAGAGCCAATGGGGCGCCATCAGGCAACCAGGACAGCGTGTGGGTCCGGATCCCTGAGGATCCAGTACAGCGATCCCGACAGCAGCGCACTGAAGAAGCACCACACCGAGGTGAAGGCGTAGCCGTAGGCGAGGTGCGTGATCAGGAAGGCGCCCAGAATGCAGCCACCGAACCAGCGCAGCCGTGGCGAGCTGCTGAGCAGCAAAGGCGCGGAGATGAGCAGCCCATACACCGTGCTGCCGAGGCCGAGGCTGATCCAGCGGTCCGCCAGAAGGGTGGTGGTGTAGTTCAGGGATCCGTTCACCACCACCGGCTCGAGCAGAGAGCCATCCAGCAGCAGTGGGAGCCAGAGTCCTGCGCCGACCAGCAGGCCCAGCACCAGAGCGATCTGCAGCAGGCGGCGGCGCAGGGCAGGCGGCGCCTGCCGGTTCAGATGCAGCACACACCAGGGAAACCAGGCCAGCCAGAAGGCATAGGCGAAGAACAGATAACCGAGCGCAGCGGGGTGCACGAGCCAGCCAGGCCCCCCGGGCGCCAGGCCAAGCCAGACCACACCCTCCAGGGCCTGTTGCGCCGAGAAGAACAACGGCGAGAAGGCCAGGGGCAGCAGCTCGCTGCGCCGTTGCGCCAGGCAGTAGCGAACGGAGGCCACCCCCAGAGGCAACAGAGCGGCCGCCACCACGAAGCTGGCGCTGCTGGAGAAGCACATCGGCGTGAGCCGTCTCCGGCAGCAAGCATTTCCCCCAGCCTGGCGCGGCGGTGTGGATGGTGATGAAAGTCAAGGCCTGGAAGAGCTCGGAAGCCCCGCCAAGACCCCGACGTTGCGGGAGGCGTTCCGCTGGGATGAGGCCTTGATGGGCAGGTGAAGCGGTTGGCGAACGATCTTGCCAGGGTGGGGGCAGCCGGACGATCGCAACTCTGATGAGCAAGAAGCAACGCCCATCGCCCGTCGATTTGATCGAGGAGATGCAGAACGATCTTCCCTACGACGAACCGATCGACAAGAAGGACTACAAACGAGACCTCAAAACGCTCCAGATCGAACTGCTCAAGGCACAGCGTCACATCAAGGCTGTCGGACAGCGCGTGGTGATCCTCTTCGAAGGTCGCGATGCGGCGGGCAAGGGTGGATCGATCAAGCGCTTCCGCGAACACCTGAACCCTCGCGGCAGTGACCATGTGGCGCTGCCGAAGCCCAACGATGCCGAGGTGACCCAGTGGTACTTCCAGCGCTACGTCCCGCACCTGCCATCGGCCGGCGAAGTCACGATGTTCGACAGGTCGTGGTACAACCGGGCCGGCGTCGAGAAGGTGATGGGCTTCTGCACACCTCAGGAGCACGCCCTGTTTCTCCGCCAGGTTCCCGGCTTCGAGCAGTCACTCGTCGGCAGTGGGATCCTGCTCTTCAAGATGTGGTTCACCGTGTCGCAGGCCAGGCAGAAGCTGCGTTTCGACGACCGGCGCAAGGATCCGCTCAAGCATTGGAAGATTTCGCCCATCGACGAGGTGAGCGTGGAGAAGTACAGCGAGTACACCGAAGCTCGCAACGAGATGCTGCTCGCCACCGACACCCTCGTGGCGCCATGGACGATCGTCAACTCAAACGAGAAGCGGCGGGCCCGTCTTGGCGCCATCCGCAGCGTCCTCCACGCCCTCGACTACGAGCACAAGGACCACGACGTCGCCTGTGAGCCCGATCCACGGGTCGTGCGTACGGCCCATTCGGTGTTCATCGACAACTGAGCGGCTCGCCATGGGTGCTGTCACCGGAGCAACTGCCGCTGGCTGTGGTCATCCGGCGCGTCCTGCCTGGTGAATCGCTCCGATGCAGGCGATTCACCTCACCCCGCCTCCGCCAGCGCCTGCTGCAACTCGGGGATGAACACGGCATACATGCCGCGTAGATCGCCCACCTTGAAATCAAAAGCCTTGTCGTCGGGGTAGTTGTCTTTCACGAAGGCCGGACGGTCGGCCTTCGTGCCGTGGCAGGCCAGACAACTGGGCTCCACGTTGATGCGGCGGTAGTAGGTCACCCCGGCACTCTGTCCGGCGCCGGCCGGCTCCCACATGCCGGTGATCTCGGGATGGCGTTCCAGCAGATCGATCACCTGCTTCTCCTGAGGTCCGGCGGGAGCGTGATCGGGGTTGCGGGACTTGTTGGCCACCTGGCGCACCTGCCAGCCGTTCTCCCTGCCGATGGCCTTCGCCCGCATCCCCACCGGCTTGCAGACCTCCTGCATTGTTTGCATGGTGGGTTCCTCGCTGCGGCCCTCGAGCGTGGAGGCCAGCGAGACCCGCATCCGGTTGAGTTGCTCCATCTCGGCCACTGCTTTCGGGAGGCCGGCCTGCTCTCTCTGGGCGGCCAGGGCAGTGGGGGGAGCGGCGATGAGCAGCAGGGCGCCGATCACCACCATCAGCGTGCTGGCGGCGGCCAGCCCGATCAGCTCCCGCAAGCAATGGGTCAGGGCACGGCGTGGGGCCGCAGCGCATGCAAGGGGAGGGGAAAGGAGAGTCATAGCGAGTTCCGTGACGCGAAAGCGATGGACTGGGGCAAGGCTCAACCGAGAAAGGGCCTGGATCAGGTCCAGGCCCCGGCCATCAGCGAAGCGGCTGGGTGGGGGTCAAAGTCCCACTAACCGATCGCCGGAGCGCTGAGCGCCACGGGGGTGCTGGCGGTGGTGGCCAGATCGAGGGGGAAGTTGTGCACGTTGCGCTCGTGCATCGCCTCGATGCCCAGGCCACCTCGGTTGAGCACATCGGCCCAGGTGTTGATCACCCGGCCCTGGTGGTCGACCACCGAGTGGTTGAAGTTGAGGCCGTTGAGGTTGAACGAGAAGCTGGCCACCGCCAGGGCCGCGAACCAGATCCCCACCACGGGCCAGGCGGCCAGGACAAAGTGGAGGCTGCGGCTGTTGTTGAAGGAGGCGTACTGGAAGATCAGGCGACCGAAGTAACCGTGGGCAGCCACGATGTTGTAGGTTTCCTCCTCCTGGCCGAATTTGTAACCGCGGTTCTGGCTCTCGGTTTCCGTGGTCTCCCGCACCAGTGAGCTGGTCACGAGCGAGCCGTGCATGGCCGAGAACAGGCTGCCACCAAACACGCCGGCTACGCCGAGCATGTGGAAGGGGTGCATCAGCACGTTGTGCTCGGCCTGGAGCACCAGCATGAAATTGAAGGTGCCGGAGATGCCCAGCGGCATGCCGTCGGAGAAGGAGCCCTGGCCGATCGAGTAGATCAGCAGCACGGCGGTGGCGGCGGCCACTGGTGCGGAATAGGCCACGGCGATCCAGGGGCGCATGCCGAGGCGGTAGCTGAGTTCCCACTCGCGGCCCATCCAGCAGAAGATGCCGATCAGGACGTGGAAGATGATCAGCTGGTAGGGCCCGCCGTTGTAGAGCCATTCGTCGAGGCTGGAGGCGGCCCAGATTGGGTAGAAGTGCAGGCCGATGGCGTTGCTGGAGGGGACAACCGCGGCGGTGATGATGTTGTTGCCGTAGAGCAGGCCGCCGGAGACGGGCTCACGGATGCCGTCGATGTCGACGGGTGGAGCGCCGATGAAGGCGATCAGGAAGCAGCAGGTGGCGGCAAGCAGGGTGGGGATCATCAGCACACCGAACCAGCCCACGTAGAGGCGGTTCTCGGTGCTCGTGACCCAGTCCTTGAAGGAGTCCCAGGGATGGCCGCGCCTGCGGCTGAGGGAGGTGGTGGTCATGGGATGACAACGACTGGACAGGGATGGGGCGGCGATGGCATCGACCTGAAGCCGAGCGCCATGCCTGCATCCTTCTACAACGCTACCGTTGAAGCAGTCTTAGTGCTTGGATGGGACATGCGTATCTCTGCTCATTGTTCGCGGGCCCTGTTCCGGGTCTGTCTGGTCCTGGTGCTGGCTCTGGGCTGGTCAGCTCCGGCGGCAGCCACCGAGGTGATGGGCAGCTGGCGGGTCGTCGATGATGCCGGGCGAGGCTGGGGCCTGAGCCTGTTCGAGCAGCCGGATCCTGCCTTTCCAGCGGGCTGGCGCCTCCGCCTCAATGCTCATGCCCCCGGTGTGGCCGCCGATCATGGCCGGCTCCTGCGCCTCCGCGATGGTCTGGGCGGTGTCTGGATGCTGGAGAACCGCAGCGAAGAGATGGTGCCGCCTGGTGCGGCAGCGATCTCCGCCGGCTCAGCCCAGTTCGATGCCGCCGGCCTTGATCCCAGGCCCAGTGCTGTGGCGCCCCTGCGTCTGGAGCTGCCGCTCGGCGATGGCGACACCACTGGGCTGACCCTGGGGAACACAGTGGTTCTGGCCCTGAGGGGTCTGCCGTAGCAAAAAAAAAGAGGTGGGCCTACCACAGCCCGCCCCTCGGAACGTCTTACAAAATGTAACGCCTCCGGCGGGATCGTCGTGGATTTCCCTAACGGCAATTTCTGCTCAGCGTTCTGAGACCCTCTTCTCATCTCCACACGCGCTCCAGCTCCGGGCCCTGCTCGAAGCTCCGCCATGGATGGCAGGCCTAGGTTGGTGCGGTTGCTTCGGGGGCTCGCCTTGCCCTGGTTCGTGAAGCTGGAGCAGGGACTGGTCGATCGTGCCCATTTCGACGCCCACCTGCGTGCCCACCTCGACTGGGTGGCCGACCTGCAGCGGCGTGGTCACCAGCCCAGCAGCGGCTACTGGCGCGAGTGCAAGGGCATGAATGGCGATGGAGCCGGCGGCATGTTGCTCTTTCAGGCCCGTGACTGGCAGGAAGCCGAGTCGATCGTGCAGAGCGATCCTCTGATCCGCTCCGGTTGCGTCAGCTGGGTGCTGCACGAGTGGCGAGTGGTGGCAGGTGCGATCCCGGAGGACGCTCAGGCTCCCTCCCGATGGTGATCCTCTCGATTGCCAACACGATCAGCGACCTGATCCAGGGGGATGTGAACGAGCACATGCCCCTGGAGCGCATTCCTCTCGAGGGCGATGTGCTCGGCCTGGGCACCACCACCAGCCTCGACAACGGTGAGCTCACCTTTCTGCACCAGCCGGGGGCTCCCCGCACCCATCTCTACAAATGTCAGGCCCTCGATGGCGGCATCAGGCGGCTGCGCCCCGCCGATGGGGCCTCCCACTTCCCTTATGTGTGCTTCAGCGGCGATGCCAGTGCCCTGCGCCAGCCGGTGGATCTCTCCGGGCTGGGGCCCAGTGCCGGGGTGCCGCTGCAGGAGCTGGTGAGGCAGGCGATCGCCGGCGCGATCGCGGCGGGCCGGATGGAGCCGGCGCCGATCGTGGGGGTGCGATTGCGGGCCACCTGGAGCAGCCTGGTGATCACGGTGGCCTCCAAGCTCTGCATGGGCCAGCGACGCCGCAACGCCGATGCCCTGGATCCGGATGCGGCGGCGAGCCTTTACTCCAGCCTTCAGCACTACCGCCTGGCGCCGCAGGATCCCGGCGATCCGGCCGATCCGATCCACTACCTCGGCCGGAGCCTGGAGTGGGATTGCTGCGGCTTCTGGGACACCCGGCCCGAGAGCGGACGCGTGACCGTGCCGGCGGCGGGCGCCCATCTTCACCTGCATGGCTGCAGCAGCGACCTGCGCCACGGCGGCCATCTGCACCATGAGCATGCGGGCACCCGGCTCTTGAGGCTCGACTCCCTGGCCCTCTACCCCCTGCGGGAGCTGCGCAGCCTCGGCTCCGATCTGGCGGTGGAGCGTGCGAGCCACTCCGCTGGTGTGCTGCGGTTCGCCATCACCAACCGGGGCAGCCTCGATGTGAGCGATGTGGGGGTGGCCGTGGTGATCGACGATCGCTACAGCGGTCACCACTACCTGCGCCTGCCCTGGCTGGCCGCCGGCGCGGAGGAAGCCTTCGCCCTGAAGCTCGAGCTCGCGCCCGGAACCCATGAACTGCTGGTGCTGGCGGATCCCGAGCGACAGGTGCTCGAACCCCAGGCCCAGCAGAAGAACAACCGGGCGCGGCTGCAGGTGCTGATCTGAGCTCAGATCAGCCTGGACCCACTGGCCTGTCGGCGCTGGCTGGGATCGAACACCGCCGCGATCGTGCGGATCAGCCAGCGGCCCACCTCCGTCACCTCCAGGCTGTTGGCACCGAGGCGCACCAGTCCGTCGGCTTCGAGGGTCTGCAGGTCGGCCCATTCGCTGGGGAACAGGCGCTGGGCCTCGAGGGGCTGCCCCAGGGCGATGGTGTCGAAATCGACCGCGAAGCGGCACATCAGGCTCTGGATGATCGTGCGCCGCAGCAGCACCGCGGGATCCCGCACCACCAGGCCCCGCTCCACCGGCAGGAGGCTGTCTTCAAGCGCCTCGACATAGCCCTTCAGCGTGCGCTGGTTCTGGCTGAACAGGTTCTGGAACTGACTGATCGCCGTGACGCCGATGCCGAGCAGGTCGCGCTCGCCGCCGGTGGTGTAGCCCTGGAAATTGCGGTGCAGCCGCCCCTGGCGCGCCGCCAGCGCCAGGCTGTCGCTTGAAAGGGCGAAATGGTCCATGCCGATGGCGTCGTAGCCGTCGCCGGTGAAGGCCCCGTAGGCGTGCTGCAGCATCCGGATCCGCTCCCGCTGGCTGGGCAGGTCGTCGGCGGCGATCCTGCGCTGGAGCGGCAGCTGCTCGGGCAGGTAGGCGAAGCTGAACAGCGATACTCGCTCCGGCCGCAGCTCCTGCACCAGGGCGATCGTGCTGGCGAACCGCTCGGGGGTCTGCAGCGGCAGCCCGCAGATCAGATCGACGTTGACGCTCTCGAAGGCCGCCTCCCGCATCCACTCCATCGCCTGGCGGAGTTGCTCCACCGGCACGATCCGGTTCACGGCCGCCTGCACGTGCGGGTCGGCATCCTGGATGCCGAAACTGATCCGGTTGAAGCCCAGCCGGCGCAGGTTCAGCACCTGATCGCGGCTGAGGAACTCCGGATTCACCTCGATCGAGGCTTCCAGATCCGGAGCGAGATCGAAGTGCTCCCCGATTAGCTCCCAGAGCTGGCCCTGCTCCTGGGGGTTGAGGTAGTTCGGAGTGCCGCCGCCCCAGTGCAGCTGTCCCAGCCGCCGCCGCTGGCCCGAGGCCTGGGTCACCAGGGCAAGCTCCCTGGCCAGGGCCTGCAGGTACGGCCCCACCACTTTCGAGCCGGCCTGGGTGGTGATCCGGTTGCAGCCGCAATACCAGCAGGCATGGCGGCAGAAGGGAACATGCACGTACAGCGACAGATCCGCCGTGGTCGGTTGCCGCAGCTGGCTCACCAGATCGACCGGACCGACGCCGCTGTGAAAGGCGGCGGCAGTGGGATAGCTGGTGTAGCGGGGAACGGGCCTGTCGTACTTGACCAGCAGGGGGAGCAGTTCGGGCTGGGACCTGGTGGGGGCCGTGAACGTCATCTTGGGGACCGGGAGTTCGGGGGGTGGTTCTTTGGGGTTTGGCGGGTTATCCCAGCTCGGCCAGCAGGCGCTGGGTGTCGTGGAAGGCGACCACCGCTTCATCCAGCAGCTCCGCCTCCTCGGCCTCGCTGAGCTCGAGCTGCTCCATGGCGTCGTGGAGGGCCTGCTTGAGTTCCTCGATCGGCCGCTCGAACCGCCAGAAGCGCAGGCAGGGCAGACCATGGGCGGCCAGGATCGTGTTGGCCTGCTGGGCGAGCTGCTGCCCGCCGGAGAGATCGCCGCCGTAGCGCACATACACATGGGCCAGGAAGCGGTGTGGCTCCTGCTGGGCGAGGGTGTGCAGGTGCTCCAGCCAGGCCGCGGCTGCGGCCGAGGGCCCGCTGGCTTCGATGCCGGCCAGCATGGCGACGTCGTGGCGCAGGGCTTCGCTGCGGTTGAGGGCACTCCAGGGGAGGTTTGGCGCACCGAGGGCGGCGGTCAGTTCGGGACCGCGTCGCTCGATCAGCGTGTAGGCCGGGCCGAGGGCGCGGATCAGGGCCGCCAGCTGCAGGGGGCTGGCCTGGCCCGCGAGCAGGGCCCTGGAGAAGGTCATGCCCTCGGCCCGGTGATGGGCGGCGCCGATGCGGCCATGCAGGCGCCGGACCCTGGGGCCGAAGCCCTGGCGGGCCGCGGCATCAGCAGGACTGGCGTGGTCGGAGATGCCCTGGCCTGAGACGGCGACGGGGAGGGTGGTGGTCATGGCGGACGGTGCCGGTGGGACGGCGATGGCCCAGGAAACGGAGCGGGCTTCGCTGGGCTCACGATATAACGCTACTGTGGTTACGTTGGCTCGTCTGGATGTCGCGTGACGTTTTCGTTGCAACGTCCGGATCCATGAAGCCCCCACGGGTGGCTGGCTGCACGGGCGGGCGGGGAGCTTGCCAGCCAAAGCCCCTCTGCCGCCCCTGGGTGCACCTCGTTGAAGCCCTCAGGGGACCGCGCTCACACCTGGTCACAGCAGGGTGACTGGGTGTCATCCCACAGGCACAGATCCCAGCCAAGGTGTGGGGGTACAGCCGCTCTCCGCCGCCGCGAAGTCTCCCGGAATGCTGCAGACCGTCCTGCGCCGGATTCCAGTGCCGCGACCCTCCGAGCCGCCTGGTGCTGATCCGGTGCAACCCCGGGCGTTGCTGCGTTCGCACCCCCGCTGGCTGATCGCTGCGGCCCTGCTGATGACGCTGGGCCTGGCCGGCGGCGGCTGGTTGATCTGGCAGCAACGGCAGACGCAGGCCAGGCAGGCTCAGCTGGCGGCTCAGACCGCGCCGGTGGAGCGCCGTGAGGTGATCCTGAAGGTGACGGCCGCAGGCTCGATCCGCCCCACCACACCGGTGAACATCAGTCCGAAGCAACCCGGGCGCATCGCGGTATTGACTGTGGATCAGGGGGATCAGGTCAGCGCCGGTCAGATCCTGGCGCGGATGGACGCCAGCAACCTGCGCGGCACCCTGCTCAGGGCCCAGGGAACAGTGGCGGCCGCAGCGGCGAATCTGCACAAGCTGGAGGTCGGCAACAGGCCCCAGGAGATCGAGGAGGCCCGGCGCAATCTGCAGGCGGCCGTGGCCGAGCAGATCGCGGTGGGCTCCACCTACCGCAGCAATCTCCAGCTGTATGGCTCCGGGGCGATCGCACGGGTGACGTTCGATGCCAGCCGCTCGGCGTTTCTTGCCAGCGAGGCACGGGTGAGCGCCCTGAAGGCACACCTGGACCTGGTCCAGGCGGGCAGCCGCGCCGAAGACATCGCGGCGGCCCGTGCTCAGGTGCAGCAGGCGCGGGGTGATCTCGCCTCGATCGAAGCCCAGCTGGAGGACACGGTGATCCGCGCCCCCTTCTCAGGCGTGATCACCCAGAAGTACGCCGACGTGGGGGCGTTCGTGACGCCCACCACCTCGGCCAGCGCCACCAGTTCGGCCACCTCCTCGTCGATCCTGGCCCTGGCCAGCACCTTGGAGGCGGTGGCCAACGTGGCGGAAGTGGACGTGGGTGCGATCCGGCCCGGCCAGCCGGTGGAGCTGCAGGTGGATGCCTTCCCTCGCCAGGTGTTCAGGGGGACGGTGCGGCTGGTGGCCCCGGAAGCGGTGGTGGAGCAGAACGTGACCAGCTTCCAGGTGCGGATCGCCCTGGCCGATGACGCCCACGGCAAGCTCCGCTCCGGCATGAACCTCACGGCCAACGTGCTGGTGGGCCAACGGCCCGGTGCCCTGTTGATCCCCACACCAGCGATCGTGAGCGAACGGGGCGGCACCGGGGTGATGGTCCCCGGCGATGACGGCCGCCCCAGGTTCCGCCCCGTGCAGGTGGGAGCCACGATTGGCACCCGCACGGAAGTGGTGGGCGGCCTGACGGAAGGCGATCGGGTCTACGTGTCGTCGCCGGGAGGGCGCCAGCCCAACAGCCGTCCGGTGACCGGCTCCTCGCCCTTCCAGCAGCCCCGCGGCCAGCGCCGGATGCCGCGCTGATGCGGCCACCCCTCCAGGCACAGCCGCGCCCGCACCCGCGCCCGCGCAGAGGCGGTGATCTGGCCGAAACGATCGCGCTGGCCTGGTCGTCGCTTCTGGCCAACCGGATGCGCTCCGCGCTCACGATGCTGGGCGTGATCATCGGCATCGGGGCCGTGATCAGCATGGTGACGATCGGACGCGGCGCCCAGCTCCAGACCGAGAACCAGTTGAAATCACTGGGCTCGAACCTGATCTTTGTGCAGAGCGGCGTGGCGGCCGGTGGCGGTCCCGCCTCGCGGGGAGCAGGCTCGGCCACCACGTTGATCTGGGCGGACGCCAAGGCGATCGCCGCCTCCATTCCGGCCGTGGCGGAGGTGGCCCCGAACCTGAGTCAGCGCACGCAGGTGGTGCTGGCTGAGCGCAACACCAACACCACGGTCGTGGGCAGCACTCCGGGCTACGTGACGGTGCGCGACTTCCTGCCCCTGAGCGGGCGGTTCTTCAACGAGGCCGAACTCGCTCAGGCTGCCCGGGTGGCGGTGCTGGGGCAGACCGTGGTCGACAGCCTGGGGCTGACAGCCAGCAGCGCGCTCGATCGCACAATCCGCATCCGCGGCGAGACCTTCACGGTGATCGGCACCCTGGAATTCAAGGGCAGCACCGGCTTCCGCGATCAGGACGATCAGGTGTTGATCCCACTCACCACGATGGCGTCGCGCATCGTGGGGGTGAACACCACGGCAGGCCTCTCCGTGCAGAGCATCGCCGTATCGGCGCGCTCGGCCGAGAGCATGGATGATGCTGAATATCAGATCACCAATCTTCTGCGGCTGCGCCACCGGATTGTGCCGCCCCGCGACGATGATTTCTTCATCCGTAACCAGGCCGATCTGGTCAGTGCCTCTAACGCCGTGGCCAATGTGTTCACCGCGTTGTTGGGGGGATCGGCCGCCATCTCCCTGCTGGTCGGGGGGATCGGGATCATGAACATCATGCTGGTGTCGGTCACCGAGCGCACCCGCGAGATCGGCATCCGCCGCGCCATCGGCGCCCGCTGCACTGACATCCTGCGCCAGTTCCTGATCGAGTCCACCGTGCTGTCGTTGGCAGGCGGGCTGCTGGGGGTCCTGCTCGGGGTGGTGGCGTCGCTGGCGATCAATGCGGCTTTCGGCTGGAGCAGCGGTATCGCTCTCGATGCAGTCGGTTGGTCGCTGGCCTTCTGCCTGGTGATCGGGGTGTTTTTCGGGGCCTATCCCGCCAGCAGAGCCGCGCAGCTCGATCCGATGACGGCCCTGCGCAGCGACTGAACCATGCTGCAACTGCGCCGGATCACGAAGGTGTATCGCATGGGCGATCTGGACGTGCCGATCCTGCACGGCATCGATCTCACTGTGCTGCGCGGCGACTACACGGCGATCGTGGGCACCTCCGGCTCCGGAAAGTCCACCTTGATGAACATTCTCGGCTGTCTGGAGCAGCCCACCAGTGGCCATTACTACTTCGATGCTCGCGACATCACCCGGATGAGCGACAACGAACGCACCGACATGCGCAACACCCAGATCGGGTTTGTGTTCCAGCAGTTCAACCTGCTGCCGCGCCTCACCGCCCTGCAGAACGTGATGCTGCCGATGGTCTATGCGGGCTATCCACGGGCCGAGCGGCGGGAGCGGGCTGAAGCGATGCTGGAGCAGGTGGGGCTCGCCGATCGCCTGGCCAATCGCCCCAATCAACTGTCCGGAGGGCAGCAGCAGCGGGTGGCGATCGCGCGAGCGCTGGTGAACCAGCCCGAGCTGCTGCTGGCCGATGAACCCACGGGGGCGCTGGATACGCGCACCGGCGCAGAGGTGATCGAGCTGATCTCGGGACTCCACGCCAGCGGCCTCACGATCGTGCTGGTGACCCACGACCCCTCGGTGGCCCGGAACAGTGGACGGATCATCCAGCTCCAGGACGGTCGGATCATCGCCGAACAATCACCAAGCCACGTCGGCGGGGGCATCCTGGGTTCAGCACCAGGAGAGCTGCCATGACCGCCACCCCGACTCCGTTCCCGATCGATCTGGGTGCCTACCAGAAGCTCAGTCTCGACCCGGCCCGGCCCGACCTCAGCGCCAGCGAGCGGGAGGCCCTGAGCGCCAACATCCAGCTCTGCCGCGACGCCATCATCTTCTTCACGGCCACCGGCGCGGCCCGGGGGGTGGGCGGCCACAGCGGTGGGCCCTACGACACCGTGCCCGAGGTGATGATCCTCGAGGCCTTCTTCCGCGGGGCCCCCGAGCGGTTCCTGCCGGTGTTCTTCGATGAGGCGGGGCACCGGGTGGCCACGCAGTATTTGGTCAGCGTGCTGCGCGGGCAGCTGCCGGCCGATGCGCTGCTGCAGTACAGGGCCGCCCATTCGCGTCTGCCGGGCCACCCGGAGCTGGGCCTCACCCCCGGGGTGCAGTTCAGCTCCGGCCGCCTCGGGCACCTCTGGCCCTTCGTGAACGGCGTTGCCCTGGCCCATCCCGGTAAAGCCCTGTTCTGCCTCGGCTCCGACGGCGCCCAGCAGGAGGGCGATGACGCCGAGGCGGCCCGCTTCGCGGTGGCCCATGGGCTGAATGTGAAGCTGGTGATCGACGACAACGACGTGACCATTGCCGGCCATCCGTCGCAGTACCAGCCTGGCTACGACCTGGAGCGCACCCTGGCCGGCCATGGCCTGACCACCCTCAGCGGTGACGGTGAGGACCTCGATGATCTGCATGGTCGCCTCTGCCGCGCCATGGCCAGCGATGGCCCGGTGGCGGTGATCAACAAGCGTCCGATGGCGGTGGGGATCGAGGGGCTGGAGGGCTCCACCCACGGCCACGACGTGATCCCGGTGGACCTGGCGATCGCCTACCTGGAGAAGCGCGGTCAGGAGGCGGCGGCCAGCTACCTCAAGGGCCTCGTCAAGCCAGCCAACCCCGCCACTTTCCTGGGCTCAGGCCAGCGCCTGGAGGCCAACCGCAACGTGTTCGGTGATGCGGTGGTGGAGATCCTGGGTGCGATGACGCCCGAGATCCGCAAAGACACTGTGCTGGTGGTGGACAGCGACCTGGAGGGTTCCTGCGGCCTGGCCCAGATCCGCAAGGCCCATCCGGAGATCTTCGTGAGCGGCGGCATCATGGAGCGGGCCAACTTCTCCGCGGCCGCGGGCTTTGGCATGGAGGCCGGCCGCCAGGGGATCTTCGCCACCTTCAGCGCCTTCCTGGAGATGATCATCTCCGAGGTCACCATGGCGCGCCTGAACGGCGCCAATGTGCTGAGCCACTTCTCCCATGCCGGCATCGACGACATGGCCGACAACACCTGCCATTTCGGTCTCAACAACGTTTTCGCCGACAACGGCCTCGAGGAGGACAACACAACCCGCCTCTATTTCCCGGCCGATGCGGCCCAGATGAAGGCCTGCGTGAAGGCCGTGTTCAACGACCCGGGCCTGCGTTTCATCTTCTCCACCCGCTCGAAGGTGCCCAATCTCCTCGATGCCGAAGGTGCCGATCTTCACGGTGAGGGCTACATCTTTGAGAGCGGCAAGGATGAGCTGGTGCGGGAGGGCAGCGCCGGCTATGTGGTGAGCTTCGGCGAGTGCCTCTACCGCGCCCTCGATGCGGTGGAGCGGCTGCGGGCCCAGGGCCACGATGTGGGTCTGATCAACAAACCCACCCTGAATGTGGTCGATGAAGCGATGCTCGCCAAGGCGGGCGCTTCACCCTTCGTGCTGGTGGTGGAATCCTTCAACCGCCGTACCGGTCTGGGCTGCCGCTACGGCACCTGGTTGCTGGAGCGCGGTTTCACCCCCCGCTACGGCCACCTGGGTACCCACAAGGAGGGCTGCGGTGGACTCTGGGAGCAGTTCCCCCACCAGGGCCTCGATCCCGACGGGATTATCAGCCACGTGAAAGGACTGCTGGGCTGAGGGGCTTCTCCACCGGCAGGGGCTGGTTCATGGCCGCGCGGGCCTGCATCCAACGCTCGGATTCGGGCATGGTGCGGCAGTCGTCGAACCAGGGACCGCCCAGGGTGTAATGCAGCACCTTCGGCTCGGGCGGCAGCTCCTGCACCCCCACCAGCACGTTCCATGCGGGGGGGAGTTCGCCGATCTCCGCGTCGGGCAACCAGCGGAACTGGTGCAGTTCCAGCCCCGTGGCGCTGTTCACGAACTCCGGGGTGAGGGCCCGGCAGCGCCCGCAGTTGAACAGCATCACCGACGACCAGTTCTTGCGGCCGTAGGGCGTCTGGGGCATGCCCTGGAATTTCAGCCCCGGCGCGCAGTCGTGGTGATGCTTCACCACCTGCACGGCCATGCGCTCGTCGCGCAGGGCCCAGAGCTCGGCGATGTCGCCCAGGCAGAGCATGTCGGCATCGATGAACAGGGCCCAGCCCCGGTAGCCGGCCAGCCAGGGCACCAGGAAACGGCTGAAGGAGAACGCGGTGCTCTGCTTCGGGTCAGGCTCCCGCGTGTACACGCCCTTGAGCTGATCAAGGCGCACCTGGGCGATCTGGATCGGGATGCTGGCGTGGGCCTGGAACGATGCGCTGAGCACGTTCACGGCCACCTCCTCGCGGGGGTCGTAGCCGATGAACACGCGTGCCGGCTCAAAACCGTGGGGGTCGGGGGTCATGGAAGAGTCCGCTCACTCCAGAGGGGTTGGGGAATGTCGCCCGGTGCTTTGTTCAGAACCGGGCGAGGCGCACCCGGTCGGCCAGTCCCAGCCGACGCAGCAGCAGGATGTGCCACCAGGTGGGATCAAGCTCCCACCACGCCCAGCCCATGCGGGCGCTGCTGGGTTGGGCGTGGTGGTTGTTGTGCCAGCCCTCGCCGAAGGTGAGCAGGGCCACCCACCAGGTGTTGCGGGAGTTGTCGCCGCTCGGGTGGCTCACGTAGCCCCAGCGGTGGGTGGCGGAATTCACCAGCCAGGTGGCGTGATAAACCAGCACCAGCCGCAGGGGGATGCCCCAGAGCACCAGGGCCCAGCCGCCGGCGCCGCTCCACTCCCCCAGCCCGTAGAGGGCCAGGCCCAGGGGCAGCTGCAGGAGCAGAAAGCGGCGGTTCAGCCACCGGTAGTACCTGTTGCCCTGCAGGTCGGGTGTGAGCCGGGGGACGCTGCGGGCGGCCGGAACCTCCCTCAGCATCCAGCCCATGTGGCTCCACCAGAAGCCCAGATTGCTGTTGTGGTGATCGGCGGGATCGTCGGAATGGAGATGGTGATGGCGGTGCAGCCCCACCCAGTCGATCGGACCCTGCTGGCAGCTCAGGGCACCGCAGGTGGTGAACACCGCCTCCAGCCAGCCGGGCACCCGGAAAGCCCGGTGGCTCAGCAGACGGTGGTAGCCGAGCGTCACCCCCACACAGCCTGTGAGCCAGCCGAGCACCAGCAGCACCACCACGGCGGTGGGGCTCCAGAAACGCGGCAGCAGGGCCACCAGCGCCAGGGCATGGATCGCCGCCATGAACAGCACGATCTGCGGCTGAGGGCGCAATCTCGCCGGTTGCACAGGGATGCCCTCAAGCCTGGAAGGAACGCCTGTCGTCATGCGTGCCGCTGATGCCGCGGAGCTCATCCTGCCGAAGCCGGAACCATCGGCTGCAGGAACTGCTCAAGCAGCAACGCGCCGAAACGCAGCCGCCTCCCCAGCTGCTGCAGGGGGCCGGCGCCTTCGGCCTTGCCGGTCTGCAACGCCCGGTGGCAGGCCACCATCCGGTCGCGCAGCTCCAGGTACCGGCTGCCCTCCAGATCGAACACCCAGGGGAAGGAGCGACGGGCGGTGCGGTTGGTCTGGCGCATCACCTCCGCATCGAAACCGGCTGGATCCATGCCCAGGATCCGGTAGAAATCGCCCCGCTCACACACCGTCAGGCTGTGGGTGAGAAACACGCTCCAGAGGAAAAAGCGGCTGAGTAGCCGTCCGCGCAGGCCCTGGCGCAGTCCGGGCCAGCAGCGGATCAGCATGTTGAAGATGTCGCCGTGGCGGTTCTCGTCCTGGCACCAGGGCTCGAAGAAATCGAACAGCGGGGCGAAGTTGTTGTCCGGGTTGGCCTTGAGATGGCGGTCGATCAGGATGTAGCGCCAGTAGCCGATCTTCTCGGAGAGAAACACGCTGTAGAGCACCCAGCTGAGTGGGAACCAGGTGATCGGCCGACGGGTGCTGAGCTTGGGCAGATCGAGCGTGAGACCCTCGGCCACCAGTGCCCGATTGAGGAAACCGGCATGGCGGGCCTCATCCCGTGCCATCAGCTGGAACAGCCGTCCGAGCTCGGGGCGCTCCGCCTGGAAGAGGCGCCTGGAGAGTTCCTTGAACAACAGGAACCCCGAGAACTCCGACACGCAGGAGCGGACCAGGTAGCTCTCATAGGCCTGCTTTTCTTCGGGGCTGAGGTCCCTGAGCCGATCCAGCGGCGCTTTGCGATCGAAGTGGTCGCGGTTGTAGTCGGTCTCCATTTCGTTGAGCATCGCCTCGAAGGCCGGTCGCTGGCCGTTGAGGTCGGTGCGGGCCGCTTTCTCGATCTCGGTGGTGTAGAAGCGCGGCGTGAGCAGGTCCTCGCGCAGGTGCGGGGTGGTGGCCGGGGCTGCAGTGGCGGTGGTCATCGGCAGGCGGGCGCTCTGACGCGAATTGCATAACGACAACATGATACTGCGAAACACCGTCTCTGCATTCCATTGTTTTCGCTGCAGCGCGCTAAAGTTTCGTTGCAGCCAGTGCCTCCGCCTGACTCCGCCGCCATGGAAGCCCTCGCCGACTACTTCAAGGTCTTCTCCGAGCCCAACCGCCTCACGGTGCTGGAGGCCCTGCGCCCTGGGGCTCTCAACGTCACCGCCGTGGTGGAGAAGACCGGCCTGAGCCAGGCCCTGGTCTCGAAGCACCTCAAGCTGCTGATGATCGCCGGTGTGGTCCGCCGCCGCCCCGAGGGCAGCCTTGTGTTCTACGAGGTGATCGACAAAGGGGTGTTCCGGCTGATGGCCCAGGCCGAGAAGCTGCTGATGGCGGCTCGCCGCCAGCAACTCGACGACCTGGCGGCGATCTTCTGATGTCTTCCACTGCCACCCCGCCCCCGCCGCTGCCCGCTTCGATCGAGGAGTTGCGCCAGGCCCTCTCCAGCGGCCGGCGCACGTTCATCGGTCTGCGCCTGCCCGATGCCGACGGACTCCACCTCGATCTCTCCGGCTGCGACCTGAGCCAGGGCTGTTTCCGCGAGGCGCGCTTCGGCCATGCTTCCCTGCGCCAGGCCAGCGTGGAGGGCGCCAGCTTCCAGCAGGCCCTGATCTGGGGCGCGGATCTCTCCGGCCTGAAGGCGGCGGGCTCCAGCTGGCAGGAGGCCGACCTCTCGGGATCCCGTCTGCAGGGGGCCGATTTCAGTGGTGCTCTGCTGCACCGCTGCTGCCTGCGCGGGGTGGTGGCCGCCGGCAGCCGCTGGCGCGGGGCCCGGCTGGTGGAGGCCGATTTCCGGCCCGGGCTCGATCAGCACACCGATCTCGGCGGTGCCGACTTCGAAGGGGCCGACCTCAGTTATGCCCAGTTCCAGGGCGCCCAGCTGCGCGGCGCCAGCCTGCGAGGAGCCTGCCTCTACGGCGCCAACCTGCGCGAGGCCGATCTGGCCGGTGCCGATCTGAGCGGCTGTGACCTGCGCGACTGCCAGCTGGGCGGCAGCGATCTTGGCGGCGCCTGCCTCGAGGGTGCCCGTCTGCCCGCTGGCAACTCCGGGTGCGCCTGAAGCTGCGGCCCCCGGTGCCCGGCTCTGCTGGTGATGGATCGGCGCAGCCAGAGTCAGAGGGTCCGTGGTCCGGGGCTGGCGAGCTGCTCCCCAGAGCTCGCGGGCACGATCACCGTGATCAGGGACCCCACGGCGGGATCGGTGGTGGTGCGGATCTCGGCCTCGAGGCTCAGCAGGGAGCCATCGGCGAGCTTCAGCCGCAGCGCTGTGCGCTGGCCCGTGCTGCCTGAGCCCGCCAGGGCGGCTGCGGCCAGGGTGCTCAGCGACTGGGGATCGGCCGGAGCCGAGAGCAAGTCGGCATGCACCCCCACGAGGGAGGTCTGGTCATGGCCTGTGAACCGGCAGAAGCTGGCATTGGCCTGGATCAGGCGCAGGCCCTCATCCAGAACCGCCACACCGATGCTTTGGGCGTGGAAGACGGTTTCGAAGATGGCGGAGAGATGTCTGGACTTGCTCTCCAGGACTTCAATCCCGCTGACATCGGAGAGCGTGCCGACAATGAAGCCATCCTCGGCGTCATGCACCACCCGGCAAGACTCGGCCACCCAGAGGCTTCGGCCGTCCCGGGTTCTCATGCGGTAGCGGACCGACCAGTGGAGTTGGTTGAGGTCGCGGGCCACTCGAACAGAGGCGCGATCGTCTGGATGAATGGCCGCCTCCAGCAATCTGGGCTGGTCACAGAGTTCAGCGGCGGTCCATCCCGTGATGGCCTGAATTCGCTGGCTGGCATAGAGCAGGTGCTGCATGGTTGGATCCCACTTCAGGACGGCCTGCTCCAGCGCATCGGTGAGGTTGGAGAACTCACTCAGGGAGGCCTCCGCTGCTCGTCGCAGGGCCACAAGTTCGGACACATTGGTGAGCGTGACGATGGCGCCCAGGCGCCGTCCATCATGTTGCTGGTAAGGGAGGATCTGGATCAGATACGAGACCTCTTCACTGCTCGCCTCGATGCTCTGGCGCAGCTCTCCCCTGATCACCGCCAGCAGCGCCTCCTCCAGGCCGGGAAGCGGCAGGGTCGTCGGTATGTCAAGCAGCGGCTTGCCATGGTCGGAATGAACAAGCCCGAACACCCTCACCGCCAACGGGCTGTAGCGGAGGATGCAGAGATGGCGATCAACAATGACCATGCCCTGGCTCAGGGAGTTCTGGATATTTTCCAGATCCGTGTTCATCTGTTCGAGATCGTCACTGCGTGCGCGCAGCTGTTGGTTGAGGGTTCCCAGCTCCTCATTCGTGGCCTGAAGCTCTTCGTTGGAAGCTTCCAGTTCTTCATTGGAAGACTGCAGTTCTTCCGAAGAGGCCTGCAGTTCTTCCGAAGACGCTTCAAGCTCCTCGTTGACCTGCTCAAGTTCACTGAGGGATCGACGCAAGTTGTTCTGACTGCTCAGTAACTCTTGCTTCAGGCGCTCAAGTTCCCGATCAAAAGCTTGACCAGGAAGAAGGCCCTGTGGCCGGGAAATGGCGACGCCAGTGGTACTTTCGGCTGTCTCAAGAAATGTGAGCAACCACAGGTTCCGCTCGCCTACCTGAAAAGGCTTCACCTCCAGATGAATGGGATTGGTTCTGCCTTCAAGCGGCAGGCCTGCACTCCTGATCGCCAGCCCATCAGCTCGCGTCAACAGGAACAACGCCCGTGCTTCCGACTGAAGTTCCGGCAGGAGAAAAGCGGTCGCTGCAGCGCTGACGCGACCCTCGGGAAGGCGGCAGAACGGCGTGACATCCCCGATGACCTCAATCAGATCATGATTCTCATCCAGGACCAGGCAGGGCTTGCTGATCAGCCTGATCAGTGACTCCAGCAGCGCCACGTGCTGCTCCGGCACCGACTCCCGCAGGCTGGCCACCCTCTCAAGCGGGGCGTAGGCGATGGGACCCCGTGGCACTGGCAAGGCCAGGGAGTGCAGTGGCCGCCGGCTTCCCTCCGGGGTTCGCATGTAAATGCGCTGCTCCGGATCCAGGAGCTTGAAGCCTGGCGTGCGGCTTGCCAGCGACTCGGAGCTCCCCAGAAAGAGCAAGCCACCAGGCACCAGACCGAAGCGGAACAGGTTCAACACACGCTCCTGCATCGGAGCGGTGAAGTAGATGAGGGTGTTGCGGCAGGAGACCAGGTCCAGCCTGGGGAAGGGTGGGTCTGCGCCGACGTCATGACGGGCGAAGACGGTGCAGCTGCGCAGCTCTTCCGTCATCTCCAACTCGGTTTCCGTTTCGATCACGAAGCGTTCACGCAGGTGATCGGGGATGGCCTTGGCCTCAGAAAGCGGGTACACCCCACGCCGGCACACCGACAGGCTGACGTCATCGAGGTCGGTGCCGAAGATCTTGATCTGGGAGGCCAGATGGGCGGGATGGCCCAGGACCTCGCTGAGCAGCATGGCCAGCGAGAACACCTCCTCTCCGGTGGCGCATCCAGGCACCCAGATGCGCAACGGCTCGGTGCTCTTGTGCTGCCCGACATACACCTTCAGGTGGTCGCCAAGGGCTGTGAAGGCCTCGGGGTCGCGAAAAAAGGATGTGACGCTGACCAGCAGATTCTGCACAAGGGCGCGAGCCTCACCAGGATCGGAGGAGAGCAGCTGCAGATAGTCATGAAGGGTTGTGATCTGCTTGCTCTGCATGCGCCGTTGAAGTTGGCGAGTGAGAGTCGACTCCTTGTACTGGCAGAAGTCGATTCCGGTGGCTTGCTTCAAGTGCTCAATCACAGAGCTCAGCAAGGCAGGGGCGGGAGCCGGCTTCGATCCATCGATCGAGATCCCCCCTTGGCTGATCCACTCGCCGATCTTCAAGCCGATGGCGCTCGCCTCCAGCACCAGATCCGCGCAGCCAAGACTGATGGCTGCCGTGGGCATGGCACTGAACTTGGCACTCTCCGGTGCTTGAGCCACGGTCAGGCCTCCAGCCGCACGTACGGCTCGCACGCCCCGAGCCCCATCGGCACCGGTTCCTGAGAGCACGATGGCCAGGCTGTGATCACCCCACTGATCAGCAATCGATTCGAACAACAGATCGATGCACGGACTCGGTCCGAACCGGGGCATGGGTGTGCTGAGTCTGAGGTGATTCCCCTCCACCACCACATCATGATTGGGAGGTGCGATCGCAATCACATCGGCCTGGAGTTCTGCGCCATCAGTCGCTGCTACCACAGAAAGCGTGGTGGAGTGGGAGAGAAGATCAACGAGGAGGCTGGGGTGATCCGGAGAAAGATGCTGGGCCACGACATAGGTCACACGGCCAAGCGCCGTCAGATGTCTGCTCAACTCCTGCAGCGCCTCCAGCCCTCCTGCAGAAGCACCGATCCCTACCACGTAGTCGATGCCGGCCGAAGAAGGGCTGACGGATCCGGCTGGCAACGTGGGCTCTTGGGCGACTGGTTCAGGCTGCCGACCGGTTGATCCCTGCACCCGCCTGATCCTCCCCTGCTGCCCGTGGATCAAGGCTAGTCGCCCCAGTACGCCTGGAGTCGCTGATCAAGCTGAGGCTCACGCTGTGCCGCCCTGCCTGTCTGCCTGGGTACAACTACTCATTCGCCTCAGGCTATTCCAGGCTAGTAATGATTGGATGGGCCGTGAGCAAGGGTTCCACGGTGCTTGCTGATTCGCTTGCTGATTCGCTTGCTGATTCGCTTGCTGATTCGGATGACGCGGTCGTAGCCTGGTGTTGTCCATGGTTCTCGGAGGAATCAAGAAACACTTGAGCACTGGTCTATTCAGGCAGAACTGTTAACCCCGTCGTGTCTCCATCCTGATCCACTCGCTTGGTGGCCTTCATCATCCCATTCTTATTCAGGGGCCATCCCCTCGCACGATCCTGTGAATCTCTCTGTCGCGTCTGCTGAGACCCGTTCAGGGTTCGACGCACATCCAGAGGCAGCCTCTCTGGCCAATCCTTTCAAGCGTCACCTGGGACTGGTCGGTGACATCAATGACAGTGCAGACTTCTTTCGCAGGGTCCTGCCTCCCAGCAGGCTGAAGAGTGCTGACCCGGAGATCGATTGGTGGCACTATGGCCGCCTCTCACGGCTTGGCTCGATTGTGCTGGGCGCATCGATTCTGCCACCCGTGCAGATTCTGGTTGCGGAACAGTTCGGCTTGTCCGTCTTTCTGGGTTATGGGGGTGAGCAGGAGATTGAGCAGGCCTCACGCCATTGGATCTGTCGCCTCGGCACCTGCCTGATTCTTCCTGGCCAGGCCCTGTCGATTCAGAGCAGCCTGTTCAGTGGCCTGACCTTTCATCTCGACAGCCGGCGCATCCTGCAGACGGCAACCGTGATGGCTGGCCTCGCTCAGACACCTGATCCCTGGGTGAAATCGGTGCATGAGACATTCGGCTGGGAGCCATCAAACGAACCTTCCCTGGCCACGCTTCTGGCCATGCTGAAGCAGTCGATCGTGATGGCGGATCTGCAGGCCGACTCCAGTCAGAGTCTGGTGGACCGGCTTCAGCTCGATGACCTGATCTATCGGCTGCTTGCCGCCATGATCTTCCCCGAGCTGCGCGAAGACACCTCCTTCGAGCGCCTGACCCAGAGAATTCAGGCCGGGCGCGATTCGTTTGATGAACTTCTTGACTTCATTAAATCAAATCTGACTGAACCACTGAATCTGACTCAACTTGAGCAGCACAGTCATTATTCACGCCGAGCCCTTCAGTACACGTTCCGTGAGCGACTGGGCTGCACGCCACTGCAGTGGATCCGAAACCAACGGCTTGAGGCGGCCCGGCAGAGGCTCCAGAATCCGTTGCCAGGCGATAACGTGGCAAGCATTGCAACCGGTTGTGGCTACCGAACCCAGAGCCTGTTCAGTGTTGACTTCCAGCAGCGTTTTCACGTGAGGCCTTCCCAGCTGCTGCGCGAAGCCCGCTCATCCAGGCCACGCTAGGGACTGTCCGCTCCGGTTGACACCATGGCTCCGCTGCCTTCCGAACCCGGAGAGTCCCTCAACCCGGCGGTGGGGATTCAGCGGCAACCTCACCCTCGCCAGCACCAGCATCGGCCGGGTTCTGTCGCCGCCTTTCGCTGGAGCGTGATCCTCAACAGTGGCCTCTCAGGGCTGCAATTGGTGATCGGGATGGCCTTCGGCTCCCTGGCGCTGATCGGCGACGCCGTCCACAACATCGGCGATGTGGCCGGGCTGCTGTTCGGCTGGGGGGCCGAGCGGCTGAGTTCCCGTCCGGCCACGCCCCGCTTCACCTACGGCTTCGGGCGCAGCACCCAGCTGGCGTCGCTGGTCAACGCGGTGCTGATCCTGATGGCGGCCGCGGTGGTGATTGTCGAGGGTCTGCAGCGGCTGCTCCATCCCGTGCCGGTGGTGAGCACGCCCGTGGCCTGGGCGGCGGCGGCCGGCATCGTGGTGAACCTGCTCTCGGCGCGGCTGTTCGGCGATGACCACAGCCACGATCTCAACCGCCGGGCAGCGGTGGTGCATCTGCTCACCGATGCGGCGGTATCGGCGGCGGTGCTGATCAGCGCGGTGCTCGTGGGGATCACGGGCTGGAGCTGGCTGGATCCGATCACGGCGATCGGGGTGGGCCTGGTGGTGGCCCGAAGTGGCTGGGAGTTGCTGCGGGAGGCCCTGGTGGTGGCCCTCGATGCGGTGCCCAGCGGCATCAACCTCAACGAGGTGGATGGGGCCCTGCGTTCCCTGCCGGCGGTGGAGGAGGTGCATCACCTGCATGTCTGGGCGATGAGCACCTCCCAGAACGCCCTCACCGCCCATCTGATTCGTCAGCCTGGATCCGGCAATGACCTGGACCTGCTGCATGAGGCCAAGCGGCGACTGGCCCGGATCGGCATCGCCCACAGCACCCTGCAGCTGGAACCCCCCGCGGCGGCATCACCGAGCTCAGGAGCGCCGGAACCCGAGTGACGGCCCTTCAGATCTGATACATCAGGGCCGGCCTGACCATGGCATTCCGCTGCTCCAGCAACTGCTGGAGGGTGGTGGCCGCCAGCACCCTGGTGCGGGCCTGCTCCACCTTCTGGGCCAGGGCGGTCAGCACCTGAAAGGCACCCGTGCAGCGCTGGTGCTCGGGCTGAGCCGCTGCAGCCCCCTCCAGGCAGGTGAGCACCTCGGCGATGGTGATCGTCTCGGGGGGTCTGGTCAGCTGGAAGCCACCACGGGGCCCGCGGATGCTGCGCAGCAGTCCGCTGCGGCGCAGGCTGGTGAGCATCTGCTCGAGATAGCGCTCGGGAATTCCCTGGCGGCGGGCGATTTCTCCCGTCTGGAGCACGCCACCGCCGGCGTGGACATCAGCCAGCTCGATCAGGGCGACCAGTCCGTAGGCGGTCTTGGTGCTGAAGGTCACGCGGGCCCTGGCTCTCCACTCCCATTCTGAACATCAATCCACGTTGACCGCCTGGGGTATGGGGACATCCCCTCAGAGCGTGCGCCAGTCGAGCCAGGGCAGCCCTGGAATGATCGCTGGCGTGCTGGCCCGGTAGGCGGGGTAGTCGGCATGGGCGTCCGCCAGCCCCCGCTCTTCCCGCCGGGCCTTGGCGCCCAGCACCAGGGCCAGGGCCAGCAGCAGAGCCAGATGAAGCAGGCTCCCCAGGGCCAGGACCACCCCGAGCGAGCACACGAGTACGGCCTGGTAGAGCGGATGGCGGCAGCGCCCGTAGGCCCCCTCGGTGACCAGGGTCGCTCCGGGCATGGGCTGGGGCAGGGGGGTGAGGCTGCTGCCCAGTTGCAGCCCGGCCTTGAGGGCCAACAGCAGCCCTGCCAGCAAGAGCCCGAGCCCCCCCAGGCGCAACGGCAGCGGCCAGTCCACGCCGAGGGATTCAGGTGTCGGCCAGGGGGGCAGCAGATGGGCCGCGATCAGCAGCAGCTGGGCCAGCAGCCACCATTCGCCGTGGCGGTTGTCGAGCCAGCCCGCCCGCGTGAAGCCCCAGCGGTGCAACTGCTCGAGCAGGGTGGACACCATGGAGCCGTGGCAGGGGCAGATCCAGTCTGATCGAACGTTGATGGCCAGGGATTGATGGCCAGTGGTCTGGCAGCAAAAAGCCCGGTGACGAGGCCACCGGGCTCTGGTTGTGGATCGGTGTGGGGGCGGAGCTGCTGACGTTGGCACCTGGGGCCATGGGTCCAGTGGGGTTTCCCTTTGGGTCCGGGGCACCTGGAGCTGGTTGCGCTGCAACCAGTCTCGTGAACGATGCAGTGGACGGCGACGGCGTCACACGCCAGGGAAACCGGTGATGCGAGGAGAAGTGTTGGAGCAGGGGCCGGATCGTCAGCGCACTCCTGGTGGCTGCTGAGGGGGGGTGTCTTCCATGGTCTGGAACCTCCGAATCCCGATGAGATCAGCTTCGGTCGGGGCGACGGCAGTGGCAAGAGGGGCGCCTCAGTTCGCAACCGCTCTTCATCGCCTGCAACTGCTCTTCATTCGCCGAGACGTTGCTTCACCTCAGGTGCTTCAGAGCGGTGTGCGGGGCGCGGCGCTGGGGAACAGGGAGAGGAAGCCCGCACGGCGCAGGTCTTCGGGTTCAGCCGTGGAGTTCCAGAGCGATTCGAAATAGAAGAACGCCACCCCCAGCCCCCGCTGCTGGGCCGTCTGCACCTGCGCCTGGATCAACTGCATCGGGCTGGGCTTGGTGCGCAGCCCCGTCATCACCCCGATCGCCGTGGGGATCTTCTTCTTGCTTTCCGCGATCTCCGGGCGCGCCACCTCCTTGGCAAAGCTCGCCACATCGGGGCGGTAGAGCTGCACGATCACCTCATCGACGATGTTGCGCCGCACCCAACCCAGCCAGTCCTGAAGTTGCAGTTTGTAGGCGAAGTCGTAGTAGTTGGGGGAAACGGAGACGATGGCCTTGGGCTGCTTGGCACGCACGGCCTTGTGCAGCTCGACCATGAAGGTGCTGATCTTGTCAGCGCGCCACTTGATCCAGGACTGATCCATGGGGTTGCTCGGCACGGCTCGACCGGTTTCCCTGGCGTAGAGCGCTTTGGTGTAGCTGTCGTAGCCGAACTCGTTCGGCAGGCTCATGTGATCGTCGAACTGAATGCCATCGCCGTCGTAGTTCTCCACCACTTCCATCACCAGCTCGGTGATGAACTTCTGCACCTCCGGTCTGAATGGGTTCAGCCATACCACTTCTCCGGCGGCACTGATCGAGGTACGGCTGCCGTCCTTCCGCTGGGTGAGCCAGGTGGGGTGTTGCAGGGCCAGCTCTGAAAACGGCGGGGCCATGAAGCCGAATTCAAACCAGGGGATCACGAGCATGCCTTTTGCATGCCCCTCGCTGATCACATCGGCGATGATATCCTGTCCTTCCAGCCCCTTGTAGGAAAACGACTGAATCTTGCGCTCCCTGGTCACCTCGCTGGTGTGAATGGCATAGCCGGAATTCCACACCACCGGGTAGACGGTGTTGACGTGCATCTCGTTCAGCTGCTCCATCGCTGCTCGCAACTTGGTGCGATCGCGCATGGTGGTCATGTCGTTGGTGGTCATCCAGACGCCCCGGACTTCGGCGCGGGAGCCCTGGGCGGCGCTGGGCGAGGGCAGGGCCGGAACCATCGCCAGCAGCAGCCCACAGAGCAGCAGAACCGGCAGCAGCCAACGGGTGCGTCTCATGGCGCCGTTCGGATCAGAAGCGGCCCGACGCTAGCGGCAGTTTCGGGATCACTCCAGGGAGGCGCGGAGCCTGCGGGGAACGGAGGGGGCGGGATTCGAACCCGCGGAAGGTTTCCCTTCGCCGGTTTTCAAGACCGGAGCCATCAACCACTCGACCACCCCTCCAGGGGTCTGCCATCGGCCCGGAAGGCCGCTGACCGTGTCATTTTCCCATGGAGCCCCCAGCCCCTTCCACGCCAAGGAACCAGCGCAGCCTGATTCGGCGAGGATCGCCCTGCCGGCGGAGCCGGGGTTGGATCGCAGTACGTTCTTGGCAGCCAGCCCGTGTGCCATGGGATCAGACCCCGACTCAGCGGTGGATGCTCTGATGCATCGTCTGGAGCAGGACCCGGTGTTGCGGCAACGGCTCGAGGATGGCACCGATGAGCAGCTGATCGCCTCAGCCCATGATCTTGGCTTCGCGCTCCGGAGCCACGAGCTGGGGCAGATCCGTCACCGGATGCGTCTGCTTCAACTCGCGCTCGAGACCCGCCCCAGCCCCAGCGCTGACCATGACCTCCAGCAGATCATCATCGAGCTCACCGATCTGCCCGGACCTGCCTGAGCAGGGCCTGACCTGGGGAGCGCGCACCTACGTGATGGGCGTGATCAATGTCACGCCCGATTCCTTCAGTGATGGTGGTCGCTTTGAGAGCCCCGACGCGGCGCTGCGCCAGGCCCGCCGGATGATCCGTCAGGGGGCGGATCTGCTGGATCTCGGCGGCCAGAGCACCCGGCCGGGCGCAGCGGAGATCGATGCTGAGGAGGAGCTGGCGCGGGTGCTGCCGGCCCTGGCCCTGATCCGCTCCGCCTGCTCCGGTGCTGGTGGCCCTCGGGTCTCGATCGACACTTTTCGTGCGCCAGTGGCGGCGGCTGCTCTGGCAGCAGGCGCCCACTGGATCAATGATGTGAGCGCGGGACGCCGCGATCCCGAGATCCTCTCGGTGGTGGCGGAGTTCGGCTGCCCTTACGTGCTGATGCACAGCCGCGGCGACAGCCGCAGCATGGATGATCTGGCCACCTACAACGATGTGGTGGCCGAGGTGCGGGAGGACTTGCTCCGCGCCACTGACATCGCCCTGGCGGCCGGCGTTTCTGCCGAGCAGTTGATCTGGGATCCGGGCCTGGGTTTCGCCAAAACCACCGAGCACAACCTCTCCCTGCTCCGGGGGCTGGCCGTGTTGCGGCAGCAGGGCTTTCCCCTGCTGGTGGGGCCTTCCCGCAAACGCTTCATCGGAGCGGTGCTCAACCAGCCCAGCCCTCGCTCACGGTTGTGGGGTACCGCCGCCGTCTGCGCCCTGGCGATCGAGGCCGGTGCCGATGTCCTGCGCGTTCATGACGTGGGGCCGATCGTGCAGACGGCCCGGATGGTGGATGGAATCCGTGGTGTGCCCGGACCTTGACTTTGCTCTGGAAGCCGCAATCGTGCCTGAAGTCATCCGGTGCCTGGATTCCCCCTGCCCCGCACGGAGGCAGGCGATTTAGCCTCCCAGGACTACAGAGCGACCCATGGATCGCAAGCCGGCTCAGGACTTCGTGATGTTCCTGCTGGGTGGGGCACTGTTTGCCTCAGGGATCTTTCTGTTCGCTAACCAGGTGATGGTGGGCTCCGGTGCGGTGCTGGGTTTTGGCGGTTTCTTCTCCTTCGGCCTCGGCGTGGCGTTTCTGTTGGCCGGGGTGAACCGGCGCCTGCGGTTGTTGCTGGTGCTGGACTGAAGTCGGACTTCAGCCTTTGTGAATCACCAGTTGTAGATCAATCGCACCCGGTTTGTTCACGTGCTCGATCTGGCCGAAGCAGATCGCCGTAAAGGTCCGGGCGACGATCGGCGTGGTAAGTGGTTCCCTCTGGATGGGGGCGGCGGTAATCGCCCGGCAGCAGATCGGCCAGCAGCAGGCAGGGCCGGTTTTCCGCCGCCAGCAGCAGGGTGCCATCGGGAGCACAGATCACGCTGTTGCCCAGGTAATGGGCCCAGGGCTCGCCCTCCACGGTCTCCAGGCCACAGCGGTTGGCATAGGCCACAAAGCAGAACTCCTGTAATGCATGGGCGGGCAGGAGGCTGCGCGACACATCCGGGTAGGGGGCCTCGGTGCGCCGGCCATCGCTGAGCCGGACCCAGATGTCGGCGGCGGTGGGAATCAGCACGAGCTGGGCCCCGCCCAGCGCCAGCAGGCGGGTGAGCTCCGGGAACTCGGCTTCGTAGCAATTGAGCAGGCCCACGCCAACGCCGTTGATGGGATGCACCGTGAAGGGCTCACCTTCCTCGTCGAAGCGGTACCCCTCGCTCCAGAACAGGCGCTCATCGGGCCCCCAGAGGTGGGTCTTCCGGTAGTTCTTGAGCAGGGCCCCTGCGGCATCAAAGAGGGCGATCGCGTCGTAGAAGCGCTCCTTGCCCCCCACTTGGGCCCGCTCGGCGTAGGGGCAGGCGATGGCGACCCCATGGCGGCGAGCGCAGGCTGCCACACGCTCCAGGCTCCCGCCGCCCACCGACTCGGCCAGTTGGCGCACCCGTTCGGGATCGCTGGCATAGCCGCTGAGGAACAGTTCGGGGAAGGCCACCAACTGGGCCCCCCAGCCGGCGGCAACGGCGCAGACCTGCTCGAGTCGCCGCAGATTCGCCTCCACCGCTGCGGGCGTGCCGGCACTTCCCTCGCCCTGCCAGATCGCCAGCCGCAATCCTTCACCCGGCTTTGGCGGCTCCGGCAGGACCCGGCTCAGCAGCAGGGTCAGGGGAGGAAGGTCTGTGGTCAAGGAGTGCAGCGCAGGTCGAAGCGATCGAGGTTCATCACCTTGCTCCAGGCTGCCGCAAAATCAGCCACGAACCTGGCAGGGGAATCGTTCTGGGCATAGACCTCCGCCAGGGCCCGCAGCTGGGAGTTGGAGCCGAACACCAGGTCCACCCGGGTTCCGCTCCAGCGCAGCTCGCCGGTGCGGCGGTCACGGCCTTCGAAGGTATCGGCGAGCCCGTTCTCGCCGGGATCCGACATCGGCGTCCACACCGTGCCCATGTCGAGCAGATTCACGAAGAAGTCGTTGCTGAGGGTGCCCACCCGCTGGGTGAACACCCCATGGGCTGAACCGGCGGCATTGGCCCCCAGAACCCGCAGGCCGCCCACCAGCACCGTCATCTCCGGCGCGCTCAGGCCCAGCAGCTGGGCCCGATCGATCAGCAGCTCCTCGGCCCGCACCGCGAAGGCCCGCTGCTGGTAATTGCGGAAGCCGTCGGCCTGGGGCTCCAGCACCGCGAAGGAGGCGGCATCGGTCTGCTCCTGGGAGGCATCGCAGCGGCCCGGGCTGAACGGCACCTCCACCATCTGGCCAGCGGAGCGGGCCGCCGCTTCCACGGCCGCGCATCCGCCCAGCACGATCAGATCCGCCAGCGATACCCGGGTGCCATCGGCCTGGGAAGCGTTGAAGCGCTGCTGGAGGCCTTCGAGCACCGCCAGGACCCGGGCCAGCTGAGCGGGCTGGTTCACCTCCCAGGCGTTCTGCGGGGCCAGGCGGATCCGGGCGCCGTTGGCACCGCCACGCTTGTCGGAACCACGGAACGTGGAGGCCGACGCCCAGGCGGTGGCCACCAGTTCCGGCACCGTGAGCCCTGAGGCCAGGACCCGGTCCTTGAGCTCCGCAATCGCGGCAGGTCCGACCAGCGGATGGGCGACGGCCGGGATCGGGTCCTGCCAGAGGAGGTCTTCGTCGGGAACGTCCGGGCCGAGGTAGAGCGCCTTCGGGCCCATGTCGCGGTGGGTGAGCTTGAACCAGGCGCGGGCGAAGGTATCGGCGAAGGCCTGCTGGTCCCGGTGGAAGCGGCGGGCGATCGGCTCGTAGATCGGGTCGAAACGGAGCGACAGATCGGCCGTTGTCATCATCGGCCGGTGCCGTTGGCTGGGGTCATGGGCGTCGGGGATCAGGTGCTCCTGGCGCACATCCTTAGCCCGCCACTGCCAGGCGCCGTAGGGGCTTTTCTCCAGTTCCCACTCGTAGCCGAACAGCATCTCGAAATAGCCCCGGTCCCAGGTGGTGGGGTTGGGCTTCCAGGCGCCCTCGATGCCGCTGGTGGTGGCGTCGGCTCCCTTGCCGCTGCCGAACCGGTTGTGCCAGCCCAGCCCCTGCTCCTCGATCGGGGCCCCTTCCGGTTCCGGTCCCATCAGATCAGGCGAACCGGCGCCGTGGGCCTTGCCGAAGGTGTGACCACCGGCCACCAGGGCGACGGTCTCCTCGTCGTTCATGGCCATGCGGGCGAAGGTTTCGCGGACGTCCCGCCCGGAGGCCACCGGGTCGGGCTCACCGTTGGGGCCTTCGGGATTCACATAGATCAGACCCATCTGCACGGCGCCCAGGGGTTGCTCCAGCTCCCGATCGCCGCTGTAGCGCTCATCGCCGAGCCAGGTTTCCTCCTTGCCCCAGTAGATGTCCTCCTCGGGCTGCCAGATGTCGGTGCGGCCGCCGCCGAAGCCGAAGGTGGTGAAGCCCATCGATTCCAGGGCACAGTTGCCGGTCAGGATGATCAGATCAGCCCACGACAATCGGTTGCCATACTTCTGCTTGATGGGCCAGAGCAGGCGGCGGGCCTTGTCGAGATTGCCGTTATCGGGCCAGCTGTTGATGGGAGCGAATCGCTGGTTGCCTGTACCGCCGCCCCCACGGCCATCGGAGGTGCGGTAGGTGCCGGCGCTGTGCCAGGCCATGCGGATGAACAGACCGCCGTAGTGACCCCAGTCAGCCGGCCACCAGTCCTGGGAGTCGGTCATCAGGACATGGAGATCCCGCTTCACGGCGGCGAGGTCCAGCTGTCCGAACGCCTCGGCGTAATTGAACGCTGCCCCGAGCGGATTGGAGGCCGGCGCGTGCTGATGAAGGATCGCCAGGTTGAGCTGATCTGGCCACCACTGCCGGTTTGACTGATCCCCGGCGGTGGTGGGTGCCCCGGAGCGGCCCGCAAACGGGCACTGGCTGATGGCGGTCATCGACTGTCTCCTGGCAAGCGACGTGGGCTTGAGTCATCCACCTCGACCGTATGCACAGGCGCCCTGAGGGGCAGGCCGCCAATACATTCCGTAGCGGCTCGGGGTCAGGCTGGGCTTCCCCCTTCCTGGGGCCACACCAGCAGATGAGAGGTCGATGGTCAGCTGTAGTCGGCGTTGTCAAGGCGACGCCGATACGCTCAACCATCGGGGTTCAGAGTTTGACAACCTCACGAGTTCTTCCCACCTGAGCCCAGCAGGGCCAGCCCTGTTGCGATCTACGGCGATACCGTCAGGCCTCCATCCAACGGAAGCGAAACACCGTGGACAAAATCTGACGCAGCACTGGCCAGAAACAGGGCCACATTGGCCACTTCCACTGGCTCTCCAAAGCGATTCAGAGGAATTCGTTTTTCTTTTTCCTTTCTCGGCTCCGCCATCGAAGGGTTGTCCCAGATGTCATGACCCATCTGGGTGAGAATGACGGTCGGGCACAGGGCATTCACATGAATGTTGGATGGGCCCCACTCCACGGCCATGGTTCTTGTCAGCTGGTTGAGGGCTGCTTTAGAGGCCGCATAGGCTCCGAGCGCAGGGGTGCCGATGAAGGCGCCGATCGAGGAAATATTGACCACCTTGCCATGCCCTCTCTTGATCATCTGAGGAACAATCACCTGAGAAAGAAGCAAGACGGATCGAAGGTTGACTGAAAAGGTGTCCTCCCAGTCGTCCTGGCTGATCTCAAGGATCGGTCTGACCCTGGCGATGCCCGCATTGTTGACAAGAATGTCCCATTCCGGGAAACGTGCCAAGGCTTGTTCCCCGGCGCGCCTTGCTCCCTCGATCGAAGAGATGTCTTCTTCGATCACGCAGCAGTTGCGGTTGTTGCCCTCGACAATGCTTCGTGTCCTGCTCAGCCCGTCCAGATCCCTGCCGATCACTCCGATGTCTGCTCCAGCCTCGGAAAATTTCGCCGCGATTGCGGCGCCGAGGCCTTTGGAACCTCCGGAGATCAAGGCTCTTTTGCCATCCAGCCGAAAATCCTGCATTCCCAGTGTCTCCACATCACGGGGTTGGTTTCATCGGGAATGGTTTGGGGCGGCAAGCATGGCATCTGCAAGCATGGCCTTCCTGCAGGCCCCATTCCGCTTCGCCAGGCTAACGACGCAGAGCAGAGTCACTGACCCCTTGTGGCGAGACGTCATCCCTGCTTCTGCCTCAGACCACTGGGCTTCAGCCGCCCATCCGGCCCTCATGCTCCACCGGCTCTGGATAGGAGCACCAACAGCGAAATCAGCTGGATGGTGCTGGTGCTGCGGACCCCATGGCCTCAGACTCAGAATCCGTTCTCGACCACCAGCTCGTCCAGCCCCAGCTGGCCCGGTTTGGGCCAGGGGTCCTGGGTGCCCTTGCCGATCGCCACCATCGGCCCCATCACGTGATCCTCGGGCAGGTGGATCAACTCGGCCAGCTTCTCGATCTCGAAGCCGATCATCGGGCAGCTTTGATAGCCCATGCCGGTGGCCGCGAGCATCAGGGTCTGCATGGCCAGGCCGATCGAGCGCTGGGCCTCATCGCGCTGCAGCCACTCCCTGCCCTGATGAAAGGGGCCCATCCAGCCCACCAGCAGCTCAGCCACCGGCTGGGGGGCCTTCACCCAGTAGCGCTCCGGTTGCTTGCTCCAGGCCTTCGTGTCGGCGGTGAACAGCACCAGCAGGGAGGCGTCGGTGATCTGGGCCTGGTCGTTGCCATAGTCCTTGCGGATCGTGGCCCGCAGGGCCGGATCTCGCAGGATCACAAACCGCCAGTGCTGAATGTTGAAGCTGGTGGGCGCCTGGATGGTGGCCTCCAGGAGCCGCCGTTCCTCCTCCGCCGTGAGGCGATGGCTGGGGTCGAAGTGTTTCACCGCCCGCCGGGCATAGATGGCGTCGATCACGTCCATGAAATGGGGGTGGCAGCAGCTCTTGGCGCCGACCTTACCGGCTCTCGCTGGTTACGGTGGTCGCCTTCGGGGTTCAGGCGTGGGACTGCTGATTGATGGGGTCTGGCACGACCAGTGGTACGACACCAGCAGCAGTGGTGGGCGATTCATCCGCTCCGCCTCGCAGTTCCGCCACTGGGTGACGCCGGATGGCCGGCCCGGTCCCAGCGGCGAGGGGGGCTTCCGCGCCGAAGCGGGTCGCTACCACCTCTACATCTCCCACGCCTGCCCCTGGGCCCATCGCACGGCCATCTTCCGCAGCATCAAGGGCCTGGCCCCGATGATCTCGCACTCGGTGGTGCACTGGCACATGGCTGATCAGGGCTGGACCTTTCAAGCTGGCGATGGAGTGATTGCTGACCCGATTCACCACGCCGCTGTGCTGCACACCATCTACACCAACTCCGATTCCAGTTACAGCGGTCGTGTCACGGTGCCGGTGCTCTGGGACAAGGAGACGGGGCAGATCGTGAACAACGAATCCTCAGAAATCATTCGCATGTTCAACAGCGCCTTCGATGGCCTCAGCGCTGCCCCTGGCGACTACTACCCCGAGGATCTCTGGGATGAGATTGATCAGCTCAATCAACTGATCTACGACACCGTGAACAACGGCGTGTACCGCTGCGGCTTTGCCACCAGCCAGGAGGCCTACGACGAGGCCATCCAGCCACTGTTTGCCACCCTCGACCTGCTGGAGCAACGGCTGGCGGATCAGCCTTACCTGCTCGGAGGCCGCCTCACCGAAGCAGACTGGCGGCTGTTCACCACCCTGGTGCGCTTCGATCCGGTGTATGTGGGCCATTTCAAGTGCAACTTGCGCCGCATCGTCGATTACCCCAACCTCTGGCGCTATGTGCGCGAGCTCTACCGCTTCCCAGGGGTGGCTGAGACTGTGAACATGCAGCACATCAAGGGGCACTACTACCAGAGTCACCCCACCATCAATCCCTCTGGTGTGGTGCCGGCTGGTCCGGTGATCGACTGGCCGTAGCCGTTCAGGGCGCTGTGACGCCCTCGATGCGGTCTTCGATCTCCTGGTAGAGCTCCTGCAGCTGGGCGATGTTCTCCTCGCTGGTCTCCCAGTACCCTCTGCCGTTCACCTCCAGCAGGGTGCCCACGATGCGGCGGAAGCTGTGGGGGTTGAGCTCCATCAGCCGCTTTCGCATCTCCGGATCGTTGATGAAGGTGTCGTTGGCCTCCTCATACACGAAGTTGTCCACAGCGCCGCTGGTGGCGCTCCAGCCCAGGGTGAAGTTGAGGCGCTTGGCCACCTCGCGCACCCCTTCATAGCCGGAATTGAGCATGCCCTCGTACCACTTGGGGTTGAGCAGCTTGGTGCGCGAATCCAGCCGGATGGTTTCGCTCAACGAACGCACCTGGGCGCTGGCGGTGGTGGTATCAGCGATGTAGCTGGACGGCGCTTTGCCATCGTCGCGCAGGTTCTGGATCAGTTTGGTGGGGTCGGAATCGAAGTAGTGGCTCACGTCGGTGAGCGAGATTTCGGCTGAATCCAGGTTCTGGAACGTGACATCAGCTGTTTTCATCGCCGATTCGAACACCTCACGGCTCTGGTTCATCTCGCCGGGGTTGTCGGCATTGAAGGCGAAGGTTTTCCGGGACAGGTACATCTCCTGCAGTTCGCCCTCCTCTTCCCAGGTGCTGTTCTCCACCGCCAGGTTCACATTCGATGAATAGCTGCCGCTGGCATTGGAGAACACGCGGGTGGCCGCCTCGCGCAGGCTGATGCCCTGGGCCGTGGCCTGCTCCTGGGAGTGCTTGCGCACGAAGTTCAGCTCCAGGGGCTCATCGGCCTCAGCGGCCATCTTCACGCCCTGATCGATCAGGCCCATCTGGTTGATGAACAGATCGCGGAACACCCCGGAGCAATTGACCACCACATCGATGCGAGGGCGTCCCAGCTCCTCCAGGGAGATCAGCTCCAGCTTGTTCACCCGGCCCAGGGAATCGGGCACGGGCCTAACGCCGATGAACCAGAGAATCTGGGCCAGGGATTCCCCGTAGGTCTTGATGTTGTCGGTGCCCCAGAGCACGCAGGCGATCGTTTCTGGCCAGCTGCCCTGCTCTGCCTTCTGGCGCTCGATCAATCGGTCCACCACCACCTTGGCGGCGGCGATGGCAGCGCGGGTGGGGATGGCCTGGGGATCGAGAGCATGGATGTTCTTGCCGCTGGGCAGTACGCCCGGGTTGCGGATCGGATCACCACCGGGGCCTGGGATCACGTATTCGCCATCGAGGGCACGCAGCAGGCTCTCCATTTCCATGTCGGCGCAGATCTGCTCGAGGCAGAAACGCAGGTAGCCGAAGAGCCTGTCGAGCTCGGAGGGTTCCACCGCAGGGAAACCGGCCGCGCGGCAGGCGGCCAGCCAGGGGCTGGGCCGCTCATAGCCGAAGCGCTCCAGCAGGGCGAAGAACCAGCCGAAGCGGCCCTTCAGATTCACCCGTCCATCGCTGTCAGTCACCGAGCGAACCATCGAGGCCACCGCCCCGCGGGAGGCCTCGGTGATCCTCTGGTTCAGTTCCACATCGGCCAGCACCCCGGCGTCGTTGCCCCGGTACACGTCATCGATCGTGCGGCCCAGGCTCTCCGCCAGCAGAGCCGGCAGGCTGCGGTAGCCCTCTTCTTCTCGCTCCAGGGCGGCGATGTTCACCAGGGTGGCGATCGCCTCCTCGGCGGTGGGGGGCTTGCCGATCGTGTGCAGGCCGCAGGGCAGCAGCCGGCTCTCGATCTCCATGAGCTGGCTGTAGAGCGCCCCCACCACGCCGTCGCGGCCGTCGAGGTCGAGCTCGCTGGCATCCACCTCCGGCAGGGTCACATCCTTGTCGAGGTTGCACTGGCGGGCTGTTTCGACGATCGCGTTGACGATCTGCACGCCGCGGCTGCTCTCGCGCAGCTGCTGGTAGGAGCCCACCAGCTCGCCCAGTTCCTTCAGCCCCTTGTAGAGCCCGGCATTCTCTGCCGGTGGGGTGAGGTAGCTGATCGTGGCGGCGTAGCCCCGCCGCTTGGCGATCGTGGCCTCCGAGGGGTTGTTGGCGGCGTAGTAGTAGAGGTTCGGCAGGGCGCCGATCAGGGAATCGGGATAGCAGGTTTCGCTCATGCCCATCTGCTTGCCGGGCATGAACTCCAGCGAGCCATGGGTGCCGAAGTGCAGCACCGCGTCGGCGCCCCACACCTTCTCCAGGTAGGTGTAGTAGGCGGCGAAGCCGTGGTGGGGGCTGGCGCTGCGGGAGTAGAGCAGCCGCATCGGATCACCTTCGTAGCCGAAGGTGGGCTGCACCCCCACGAACACGTTGCCGAAGTGGCGGCCGTAGATCAGGAGGTTGGTGCCGTCGGAGTTGAGGTTGCCGGGGGGCTTGCCCCAGTTCTCCTCCAGGCGCTCGGAATAGGGGGTGAGCCGCTCGTACTCCTCCACGCTCATGCGGTGGGCGATCGCCAGCTCCGGTGCACCCTGCAGTGCCTCGGGATCGTTGATCACCGCCTCCATCAGGCCCTTGGAATCCCTCGGCAGGTTCTGCACGTCGTAGCCCTGATGCTTCATCTCCTCCAGCACCCGGTGGATGGAGCCGAACACATCCAGATAGGCGGCGGTGCCCACGTTGCCCTTGTCGGGAGGGAAGCTGAACACCGTGATCGCCAGCTTCTTCTCGAGGCGGGGCTTGGTGCGCAGCGAGGCCCAGCGGATCACCCGCTCGGCAATGGCCTCCACCCGGTCCTGCAGGGTGTGGGCCTTGCCGGTGGCATCGTCGCGGCCGCTGAGCACGATCGGCTCGATGGCGCCGTCGAGTTCGGGAATGGCGATCTGCAGGGCCACCTGCACCGGGTGCAGACCCAGGTCGCTCTCCTCCCACTCCTGGGTGGTCTGGAACACCAGTGGCAGGGCCACCATGTAGGGCCTGTTCAGGCGTGAGAGCGCTTCGATGGCGCGGGGATGGTCCTGGCGGGCCGGCCCACCGATCAGGGCGAAGCCGGTGAGACTCACCACCCCATCCACGATCGGCTGCTCGGGATTGAGCGGGTCGTAGAAGAAGGCCTTCACGGGCTTGGAGAAATCGAGCCCACCGCAGAACACCGGGATCACGGTGGCTCCGCGGTATTCCAGCTCCTGGATCACGGCCACGTAGTGGGCCTCATCGCCGGTGACGATGTGGCTGCGCTGCAGCACAAGGCCGATCACAGGACCGCTCTTCGCCTTCTCGCTCAGGTCGGCGCGGCTGGCATTCCAGTTGAGGTATTCCTTGAGGTCTTCGAACATCCCCGGCGCCAGGGGGTGCCAGAGGCCCAGATCCGGGAACACCACGGGTTCGGCCACCTCCAGCGCTGGCCGGTCCGTGTCGCCCCGGGGGAACACGTATTTGTCGGCCAGCATCAACAGGAAATTGCGCAGGTTGTCCGGCGTTCCCCCCAGCCAGTACTGGAAGCTGAGCATGAAGGAGCGGGCGTCCTGCGCCTTCTCCACCGGCAGATACTTGAGAACCGTGGGCAGGGTGTTGAGCAGCTTCAACATCGCGTCCTGGAAGCCGGCGCCATTCGCTTCTTTGCGCTTCTTCATGAAGCTGGCGATGGCGCTCTTGCTCTGGCCCAGCTGGGCCATCGAAAACGTGCCCAGTTTGTTGAGCCGCATCACCTCGGGCATGGAGGGGAACACCACGGCGGCCTTGAGGTGATCGCGGTGGGGCGCCACCGCCTCCACCACCTTCTGGGCCAGGTCTTCGATGAAGATCAGCGAGGCGATGAACACATCCGCTTCGGCCACATCGGCGCAGAAGGCGGCGTAGTTCTCCGGATCGCGCAGTTCCTCGATCAGGTAGCCGCTCAGGTCCACCGCCAGGGCAGGGTTGGTGGCGTTGAGACTGGTGGCGGCCTGGGTGAGGGCGTTCTGGTACTGGGGCTCGAGCACCACGTAGACCGCGCGCATCACGGCCCGACCCTCACTGCCGGCGGGGGCCTCGCCGTTGCCGGGGCTGACCCGGCGGTTGGCGGAGCGGACCTGCGTGAACATCGGCGCTGGAGTTGAGCAATGTGAAGGAGCCTACGAAAGCTCCCCCAGGCACGCGACTTTGCGCCCCAAGGCGTTACAGGCGCTTCGCCGGAGCCGGAATGGCCGCCATAGGCTCCCCCACGCAACGTTCACGCCTGGCCCATGCCCCCCCCCGATGTGATCCCAGGTCCGATCCCGGTGGTGGTGGCCGGCGCCCTGGGCCGCATGGGGGCCGAGGTGGTCAGGGCCGTGACCACGGCTGAAGATTGCCGCCTGCTCGGTGCGATCGACACCACTCCCGGTATGGAGGGGGCCGATGTGGGGCTGGAACTGGGCCTTGGGGAGCTGGAGGTGGCGATCACCGCCGACTTCGAGGGCTGCCTCTGCCAGGCCAGCCAGGCGGTGCGTGGTGATGGTCCAGGAGCCGGGGCGGTGCTGGTGGACTTCACCCACCCCTCGGTGGTCTATGAGCACACCCGCGCCGCGATCGCCTACGGGGTGCATCCGGTGATCGGCACCACCGGCCTGAACCCGAAGCAGCTGGCCGACCTGGCCGTGTTCTCCGGCAAGGCCGGCGTCGGCGGTGCCGTGATTCCCAATTTCTCGGTGGGGATGGTGCTGCTGCAGCAGGCCGCCGCCGCCGCCGCACGCTTCTACGACTTCGCCGAGCTCACGGAACTGCACCACAACCGCAAGGCCGATGCCCCCAGCGGCACCTGCATCAAGACCGCCGAGCTGATCGAGGAGCTCGGCAAGACCTTCAACGCCCCCCAGGTGGAGGAGCACGAAACCCTGGCTGGCTGCCGAGGCGGCCAGCGGGAGAGTGGCCTGCGGCTCCATTCGGTCCGGCTTCCCGGTCTGGTGGCCCATCAGGAGGTGATGTTCGGCTCCCCAGGGGAGACTTACACCCTCCGCCACGACACGATCGAGCGCTCCGCCTACATGCCCGGCGTGCTGCTGGCCCTGCGCAGGGTGCGACGGCTCGATGGGCTGATCTACGGCCTGGAGCGGCTGTTGTGAGGCCAGCCGTGCGCGGAACGGGGCGATGCTGATTCCCCTGAAGGAAGGCGAGCTGCAGCGGCTGATCCCGGCGGTGGCCAGTGGTCCCCAGTTCAGCTTCTGCAGTGGCGGGCCGCAGAAGGTGCTGCAGCGGGTGCTGATCTCAGTGATCGGTGGGGTGCTTTCCCTGCTGATCGCCCAGAGCCGGTTTTCCTCCCGCTTCGGGCCGGTCTGGCTGGTGGCGGGTTTCGTGTTCCTGCTTTATGTGCTCTGGGGGCCAATCCTGGAGGCCGGCCGTCGCAACGCCACCCTGCGCCGCTACCCCAAGGGGGCTCTGTTCGAAGGGCGGATCGCCGATCTCATCACCCGGGAGCTGGTGGAAGGGCGTCAGGAGCAGGCCGACAGCCGGGGTCGTCTGGAGCTGGTGGAGAACAGGCGCACCTGGGTGTCGCTGGAGCTGGAGGACGAGGACGGCTATCTCGGGTCCGTGCGCTTCCCGATGGAGAAAAAGCACCAGACGATCCGTCGCGGCATGGTCGTGCGCTGTCTTGTGCTGAGCGAGCGGCCGGATTTTGCTCGGATCGGAGCCCTCAGCGATGCCTGGATCCCGCAGCTCAAAGCCTGGGTGGGCGACTACCCCTACCTTCTGCGACCCGCCTTCGAGGAGCTCTGCCTGCGTCGGCTGCGCTGAGCGGTGCGCTGAAAATCGGGGTGAGGCGTTGGCGATCGTTTACGTTCCGCAACAATGCGTTACAATCTGTTCATCAACACGAGAACCTCATGGCCCAAGCCACCACCACCGCTCCTGTGACCGCAACCGAGCGCGCCACCATCCGCGGCGCCACCGTCACCACCGAAGACGGCGGTCGCCTCAATGCATTCGCCACCGAACCCCGCATGGAAGTGGTGAGCGCCGAGAGCGGCTGGGGCTTCCATGAGCGTGCCGAGAAGCTGAATGGCCGCATGGCCATGCTGGGTTTCATTGCTCTGCTGGCCACTGAATTCGCCATGGGCGGTGAGGCCTTCACCCGCGGGCTGCTCGGCATCGGCTGAGCCCAAACCGCGCAGTCTTCCCTCCTGCCGCAGCAGACTTTCTGTTGCGGCTTTCTTGTGGCCGCTTGCCGATTCCATGAGCGCCCTCTCGCCGGCCGCTGTGCTGGCTTCTCCCTCTCTGCAGACATCGGTGCCGGCGACCGCGCCCAGGGCCCGGGTGCTGGGCGCCGGGCCCACCGGCGCGCTCGCTGCTCTGGCCCTGGCCGAGGTGGGCTGGCTGGTGTCGCTGGTGGATCCGCTCAGCGATCTCCAGCTGCGGGCCCGCAGCCGCGCCTATGCCCTCAGCCACTCCAGCCGCCTGCTTCTGCAGCGTCTGGGGCTCTGGGGGGAGCTGACCACCGCTCTCGTTCCCTTTCGCTCGCTTCAGCTCTGCGATCTGGAGGCGGGTCACTCGATCGGCTTCGGCCTGGCTGAGCTGGGCCCTGGCCCCGAGGCTCCTGAGCAGGCCCAGGCTGTGGGCTGGATCCTTCAGCATCAGCCCTTGATGGCCGTGCTGCTGGAGCGACTCCGGGACCACCCCGCCGTCAGCCTGTCCCTGGGCGCCAGCGGAGTCCAACCGGCGGAATCGCCTGACGCTGACTCGCTCCATCCGCTCGATCTGGTGGTGGCCGCCGATGGCAGCGGATCTCTCACCCGGGAGTCCGCCGGGATTCGCCGCTGGAGCCTCCCCTATGGGCAGGGCTGTCTCACGGCCCAGGTGCGCCTGCGGGGCTCGGCTCCCGATCAGGCCTGGGAGCTCTTTCGCCGCGAGGGTCCCTTCGCCGTGCTGCCCCTTGGCGACGGCACCGCTCAGCTGGTCTGGAGTGCTCCAGCCGCGCGACTGCGCCGGCTGGAAGCCCTCGATCCCGTGGCCTTCCTCGATCAGCTGGCCGCCGTGCTTCCCGAAGCCCTCCAGCCCGAGGCCCTGCTCGACACGCCCCGGGTCTTCCCGGTGGCCCTCGAGCTCGCCCACCACTTCCACCGCGGCTCCCTGGTCCTGGTGGGGGAAGCGGCCCATCGCTGCCATCCCGTGGGCGGCCAGGGCATGAACCTCTGCTGGCGGGATGTGGAGCAACTGCAGCGGCAGGCTCGGCTGGCGGCGGTGGGGCGGCTGCCCCGGGCGGCCGTGGCTGGAGCCTATGCCCGCCGCCGCTGGGCCGATGTGCTGCTGACCCTGATCAGCACCGATCTGCTGGTGCGACTCTTCTCCAACCGCCAGCCGCTGCTGCTGACACTCCGCCGGCTGGCCCTGGGCCTGATGGGGCGCTCCCGCGCCCTGAGGCGCCTCAGTCTCAAGGCCATGACCCTCGGCCCTTGCCGGCTCACAGCCCGCTGGTCAGAGTGAGGGCCGCCCTGCTCCGGCCCCCGTGGGCTCGACCGCCCCGGTGATCCGATGGTGATCAGCACTTCCCCCCAGCCGATTCCCTCCTCCGCCCTGGTGCGCTACCTCCGCCATGAGCAGGGACTGAGTGAGAACGCCCTGGCTCTGGGGATCCGCCAGGCCGATCAGGAGCAGGCACCACTCCCGGTGATCCTCTGGCGCTTCGGGCTGATCAGCCTTGACCAGTTCGATCAGGTGCTGGCCTGGCAGGACCAGCAGACCTGAGCGCATCGGAACGGTGTTCGCCTAGGCATAAACAATCAGGGATTCCACCGGCTGCTGCCCCGGCAGGCGCGCGCGACCACCGAGCTCAGCCAGTTCGGCCACGAAGCCATAGCCGCAGAGTTCGCCGCCGGCATCGGCGACCAGCTGGGCGCAGGCTGCGGCAGTGCCGCCCGTGGCCAGCAGGTCGTCGACGATCAACACCCGAGGCCCGTCCGCGAGGGCGTCATGTTGGATCTCGAGGCGATCCTGCCCGTATTCCAGGGCGTAGTCGACGGCACGCACCTGACCGGGCAGCTTGCCGGGCTTGCGCACGGGCACGAAGCCGATCTCCGCCGCTGTGGCCAGGGCTGTCCCCACGATGAACCCCCTGGACTCGATGCCCACGATCAGGTCGGGCCGCAGCCGATCGCAGACCCCCGCCAACAGGCGCACCACCTCCTTCCAGCCGCGGGGGTCGCGCATCAGTGGCGTGAGGTCCCGAAAGAGGATGCCGGGCTTGGGGAAATCGGGCACATCCCTGACCAGCCCCCGCAGATCAATCGGCTCGCCCAACTCGAGGGATGCGGTGCTCAGGGCCATGAAGAAGCGATCGGGTGACGGATCGGCGCGGGCGCTGGCATCATCGCAGCCATGGCCGACGTCACGATCACAGCACCAGCCGAGGCAGCCGTTGAGGATCAACCCCTCCCGAGCAGCCCGGCGGCCCGCCTCTCCCGTCGGGGGCTGGAGCGGCTCGACCTGATGCTGCTCAGCGTCGAGGCCCTCGATCTCAACGGCGGCGAAGCCATGGTCTGGATGGCCAGCCAGCTCGGCTTCGGCTCCCTCTTCCCCAACCGGGTGGAGCTATGGAAGCGGCGCTGCTACAACCCGCTGCGGCTGGCCTGCCGCCGGGGTGTGCTCAGTGAAGCGGAAACCGATGCCCTGATCAGCCTGCTCTGTGCCATGGCCGAGCGGCTCTATCCGATGCTGCGCCAGTTGCTCTCGGCCGCCGAGCCGGAACCGGTCACCCAGCAGCGCTGGCAGTTGTTCCGCTCCAGGCTCGATGAACTGGTGCGCGAGCGCCTCAACCCCCGTCGCGGTGGCGTGCAGAAGTTGCTGGATCCCCAGGAAGGGCCCCGCCTGCAGCGCCAGCTGGTGCAGGGCCTGGCCCTCGGCTCCGGCCGGGGGGGCTTCGATCGCCTCAAGGCCAGCCTGATGGATGCCGCGGCATGAAACTGAGCCACCGCTACGAGCAGACCAGCTGCCGCCTGCGCATCGACGGGTTGCCCGATCTCTCCGCCGGCCATGGCCAGGATGTGATCGGCATCCTCTCGGCCTGGGAGCTGGATCTGGCTGGCCATCCCACCCTTGAAGGCAAGCGCGACCATCTTCAGGCGCTGATGACCGCTGTGCTGCCCTATGCGCGCCACCTGGTGAGCTCCGTGCCAAGGCCGATGGGGGCGGCCACCGACCCGGTGCAGATGGAGCCGATCCCCGCGGCCAAGCCTGGGATGCGCAACCGCCCGGCCCATCGCCTGCGCCTGCACAGCAGCCAGCCCGACACCCAGCCCCTGGAGCTCAGCTTCGACGATGCCGAGCTGGCCGACCTCGTGCGCTGCCTGGATCAGCTCCGCCTTGACCCCCGCGTTCGGCTTGGGTTTGATTTACCCCCCGATCGGCCCCTCCAGCGCCGGGAGATCCTGGAGCGCGTCCCCCTGCGTCAGCGCCTGGCTGCCCCGGCCGCCGGCCTGGTTGCCCTGGCCATCACCACCGCTCTTGGCCTGATGGTGCCGCTGCCAAGGCGAACGGCTCCACCAGCGGCCAGCCCGGAGGCCACGCCCACCACCCCGCTCTCCCCACCCCTTCGGTGAACCCTCCATTGACGAACGGGAAGCTGTGGCCACACTCCTGGGATGCGACCCTGGCGTGGTGGATCCCTCTGACGACGAACCCATGACCACCAGCTGGTCAGAGCTGCGACGACGGGTGAATCGCCTTGGGGCCTCCCTGGATGTGGTCGTGCGCAGTGATCCCGAGGTGTGTGGCCTCAGTGGCAAGGATTTTCATCTCTCCCTCCACCACGGCGGCCAGGGGGATTGCACCGTGGCGGGCCTCAGCCTGGTGGATTGCCCCAATGAACTGGTGCTGATCGAATTCGAGCGCTGGATGCGTGGTGCCGGCTACACGCTCGAGTGAGAGCTCGCCGCCCATGTGATGAACCCTCTGCCAGATCACGGCCGCAAGAACACCTCACCCCGGAAGGTCTTCTCCCGCCAGCGGCGCGAGCGAGCGGCCTGGCGCGAGGGGGGAATGGCTCTGCTGAATGGGGGGTTGGGGGCTGCTGCGCTGCTGCTGCTGATGCAGCTGCCCAGCCAGCTGGATTCTCTGTTGGTGATCAGCAAGGTGATCAGCACCTTGATCCAGGGGCTGAGTCAGATCGGACTCGGGCTGATCAGCCTGATGGTGGGACTGCTTCAGTCGCTCGCTGTGCTGCTGGTGCTTGGCCTGGCCATCGCAGCGCTGCTGTTGCTGATCAACGGGGTGTACCGACTGTTGCGCCTGGCGATCCCCGGCCTGGGCCAGCTGCTGGCGCTGCCGGCAGGACTGGCGCGACTGATCTGGTCGGTGGTGCGCATCCAGCCACCGGATCGCCCCGAGCGTTGATCTCAGGGGCGTGGGGCCAGGGCCCGCCGTGACTCCCACAGCTCCTGGAGGCTGACGGCCCCATCGCGATTCAGGTCGATCTCCAGGAAGCGGCGGTTGAGCCAGGGGAAGGAACGCGCCTCCTGGCGGCTGAGCTGGCCGTCACCGTTGCGGTCGGCCCGGGCGAACACCGTGCGCACCCGCACTCCAAGGAAGACCTTCTGACGGGGGGCCAGATCGGTGGGCAGCAGATAGCCGCGCCCGCGCCTGTCGAGCCGCTGGAAATTGGTTTCCAGAAAGGGCTGTCCCTGACTTTCCCGGGGGGTCAGCCTGCCGTCCCGGTTGCGGTCCAGGCGCTCGAACCAGGCCTGCATCCGTTGCTGGTAGCGCTGCAGGGTCTGCGTCTCCTGGGCCAACCCTGGCCCCGAACAGGCCAGCAGCAGAGCGGCTAGGACCACCGACCACCACCTTGGGCCGGAACCAGCCAGGGGGCCGGCGACGGGTCTGGAGGGAATGGAGAGCGCCATGGTGTTCACCTTATGGACGCTCACGCGCCCCAGGGACGGACCGGGGACGGATCCAGGGGGCAAGGCATGACCGGACCTGTCTGCAGGTCCGGGCAGTCACCTTTGGCAAGGGCCGTCCTGGCGAGGGTCCTGGGCGCAGGCGGTCTGTCTCCATACAGTCGGCGCAGCTGCGGCCCTCGCCTTGAGCCGAACCCACACCATCTGGGTCGTCGATGACGACCCGGAACTGCGCCAGTTGCTGGGGACTTACCTCACCGACCAGGGCTATGAGGTGCGCTGCCTCACCGATGGACGCCAGCTGATGGCCCGCCTGGAATTCCAGCGCCCCGATCTGGTGGTGCTTGATCTGATGCTGCCCGGTGATGACGGCCTCACCCTGCTGCGCCGCCTGCGCGATGCCAGCGACGATCTGCCCGTGGTGATGCTCACGGCCCGCGGAGAGGCGGTCGACCGGATCATCGGCCTGGAGCAGGGAGCCGACGACTACCTGGCCAAGCCCTTCCTTCCCCGGGAGCTGATGGCCCGCATTGAAGCGGTGCTGCGCCGCCGCGGCACCCTGCCAGCCGGCACTCCACTCGCCGATGGCGAGCTGATCCGCTTCGGCGACAACGTGCTGGATCTCTCGGCGCGCACCCTGGAGCGGCAGAATCAGCCCGTGACGATCACCAGCGGCGAATTCAGCCTGCTCGCCGCCTTCGTGCAGCACCCTCACCGTCCCCTCTCGCGGGAGCGGCTGATCGAGCTGGCCCGCGGCCCCGCCAGCGACACCGACACCCGCAGTATGGATGTGCAGGTCTCACGGGTGAGGCGGCTGGTGGAGCCCGATCCCAGCCGGCCCCGCTACCTCCAGACGGTCTGGGGCTATGGCTACGTGTTCGTGCCCGATGGCCAGCCCCGCAACCGCTGAGCGATGGCCCCCTCGATTCGCTCCGCAGCCCTTTCGTTGCGTCTCGGGGTGTTCTTCCTGGGGGGATGGGCCCTCAGCCTGGTGCTGCTCCAGGCCCTGCTCGGCACCAGAATCGGCCAGCTCCAGATCGCCCAGATGGGCCCGCAGGTGGCCCTCAACCTGAGGCTCTCGGAACTGGCGCTGGAACGTTTCCCACCGGCCACCGTCTCCCAGCTCAGCGGCCTGCAGCTGGGGGTGGGGCGGCCGCCGCGCCGTCCCAGGCGGTGGGGGCTTCTCGGCCACGGGCACGATCGGCGCCTGGATCGCCAGGCTGACCAGTTGCAGCTGGAGCTCTGCCGCCGGCTGCCCCGTTGCCCCGAGGTGGTGCCGAACCACGGCGCCGCCCGTGGTGTCTGGATCGAGCTGGCCTCCCCCCTGGAGCCGGTCTGGCTCTATGCCGCCATTCGTCCGCGCTTCGGCTGGCCGCCGGATCCATTGCTGGTCACCCTGTCGCTGGCGAGCGGAAGTGTGATGGCGGGGGCCCTGTTTCTGCTGCTGGAGGTGCAGCGGCCGCTGCAGCAGCTGGAGCGCGCCCTGGCACGGGTGGGCCTCGAGGCAAAGCCGGAGCCGATGCCCCAGCGGGGCGCCCCCGAGGTGCGGCGGCTGGCGCAGCGCTTCAACGCCATGCTCCGGCGCCTGGAGGACAGCGAGAGGGAGCGCGCCACCATGCTGGCCGGCATCGCCCACGACCTCAAGACCCCGCTCACCCGACTGAGGCTGCGCTTGTCGATGCTGGGGGATGGTGCCGCCAGCGCGCGGGCAGGGGCCGATCTCGACGACCTCGAGCGCATCACCGGCCAGTTTCTGCTCTTCGCCGGCGGCGGCGGGGGGGAGACGGCGGTACGTGTGCCGCTGGCGGAGCTGCTGGCGGAGCTGGCGGCCCGCTACGACGGACAGCCCGTCGAACTGGATCTGGCTCCTGTCACCGCCACGGTTCAGCCGATCGCCCTGGGCCGTGCCGTCGCCAATCTGATCGACAATGCGCTCAGTTACGGCCAGCCGCCCGTGCGGTTGGTGCTGCGGGCCTGGCAGAAGGATGGCTTTGAGCTGCAGGTGTGGGACCAGGGCCAGGGGATCGCAGAGGAACAACGAACCCAGGCACTGATGCCCTTCCAGAGGCTCGATGAAGCCCGCAGTGGCCATGGCCACTGCGGGCTCGGTCTGGCGATCGCCCAGCGGGTGGCCCGCACCCACGGCGGTGAGTTGCGGCTGGGGGATCAGCCCCTGGTGGATCTCTCACCCGAGCCGGTGCCGGGGCAGTTCTGCGTCAGCCTGAGCGGCCATTCCCTCAGTGAGGACCGTGTCAGGGCCTCAACAATCTGAGCCGAACCCACAGCCTCTCAAGGCTGATCCCTCTAGACAGGATGGATAGTCAGGTGAGACGGGGCTGAGCAGGATGGGCAAAGGCAAAGCCAAAGGGAAGGACAAGGCTGGCGGCCAGGCCAAGAAGGCCAGATCTGGAAAACACGGTGGTGCCAAGACCGGAACCAAGGGTGGTCGCCACGGCGATTCCGGGGGCGACTCCGCTCTGGCTGGCCTCGCAGGCGCCCCTTCCCCTTACCCTCCGAACGGCCTGAATGACCGCTATCACCCCTCCCATCTGGCTGGGGAGCAAGAGGATGATCTGGGTGCCCCACCCGAGGAAAAGTCAGCCAAGCTCAGCCGCAAGTTCTATGAGAAAGAACTGGAGAAACTCCAGGTCGAGCTGGTGAAGATGCAGTACTGGGTGAAGCATGTGGGCTTTCGTCTGGTCATCCTCTTCGAAGGCCGCGATGCCGCCGGCAAGGGAGGAGCGATCAAGCGCATCACCGAACCTCTCAACCCCAGGGGCTGCAATGTGGTGGCCCTGGGAACCCCCTCCGACCAGCAGCGCACCCAGTGGTATTTCCAGCGCTACGTCGAGCACTTCCCGGCCGCCGGTGAGATCGTCATCTTTGATCGCAGTTGGTACAACCGGGCCGGCGTGGAGCGGGTGATGGGCTTCTGCAGCGAACCTCAGGTGGAGGAATTCATGCAATCGGCTCCCCAGTTTGAGCGCATGCTGGTCCGCTCCGGCATCGTTCTTCTCAAGTACTGGTTCTCGGTCAGCGACGAGGAGCAGGAGGTCCGTTTCCGCTCCCGGCTGGATGATCCCGCCCGCCGCTGGAAACTCTCACCGATGGATCTCGAATCACGCGACCGCTGGGTGGAGTTTTCCAAGGCGAAGGACCAGATGTTTGCCCACACCAACATCCCGGAGGCCCCCTGGTTCACCGTTGAGGCCGATGACAAGCGCAGGGCCCGCCTCAATTGCATTCGCCATCTGCTCTCGAAGATCCCCTACGAAGACATGACGCCCGCTCCCATCGAACTGCCACCGCGCAAGACCGTCGGTGATTACCAGCGCCCCCCCATGAATGAGCAGTTCTTCGTCCCCAACGCCTATTCCTGACCGTCTCAAGCCCTCCCGCTCCATCGCCGCCTTGCCATGCCCCGCTCCGACGATGATTCGGCCCTTGGCCCTGACTCCTCCGAGCCCTCCCGTTCCGGGGATGAACCGGAGGCTTCCCTGACTGTTCCGGCTACGGCCCCCCTGCGTGGGCCTGAGGGAAGCCTGCTCTACACCGGCTGCGACGGTCGGCAGTACATCGTCTGCAGCGATCCCTCCCAGGCCATGGATCAGGATCTGATGGCGACCTTTCAGGCCCTGCGATCAGGAGCTCCGGGCCTGGAAGCCCTCATCCAGGCGGCCCGAGACTGGGTGGCCGAGGCCAGCGACCAGGGACTGCCGCCGGCGGTGGCCCGCAGGACGCTGCTCTCGCGCCTGAAGCAGTCCCTCCAGGAGCAGTGACCAGTCCGTTGACCACTGATCGGCTCAAGCCCTGAGTCCCTCCGGGGACGGTTCAGTTCAGCCGATCGAACCAGAAGCCCGCCAGTTGCCAGCTGCTCCAGAGGAAGATCAGCAGGAACACCCAGTTCAGCCAGGGAGGGCGTTGCTTGTTCTCCAGACCCATCGGCCCTGCAGCGGCAGCTGCCCAAACTTATCGGCTCCGGGCGGCCCTGCGCCGGCTGCTGGCTAGGGCCCCAGGCCCTTGCAGGGGATCAGCTGCTCAGAGGTGTCGCTCTGACAGAGACCCCAACGGCGCCCGCTGATTTCATCCACCCAGCGCAGCACAATCGGCCCGCCGGAGTGCCCCGTCGGCGAGGGCACGGTGATCACCGCCAGTCTGGCCCGGCCCCGCCGGTAGTCGAAGCGGCAGAAACCTGCCCCAGTGCCGGAGCAGCCACTGAGGCTGGCCAGGGTGCTTCCTGAGCGCTCCCGGTCAAGTGCGGCGGGGGCGCTGGCGGGAGAGGGCCGCCAGCCGAGCTGGAGCAGTCGGCGATCACTCTCGAGGATCGGCTGTCCTACGCGCAGCAGGGTGGCCAGCGCGAGCGGATCGCCACTGCGCTGCTGGGCCATAGCCACCCCGGCACCACCCAGCAGGGCCAGCAGCAGGACCCCTGGCAGGGAACTGCCCCCCCAGCGAACGATGGGACGGCAGGGGCACTGAAGAAGCGGACCCTCTCGAGCCGTTGCCATGGACATCCCCGCGGTGTATTCCTTTCTGGGCTTTCCTGGCTGGGGACCCCTTCATCTCTACCTCCCTCGCCAGGGTGATCCAGCGGGTGCAGCGCTCCGCCTGGGCGCCGCCCTGGAGGCCTGCCATGGGGATGGTGCCGGCCCCGGGGGCTTGGTGGCTGGTTTCCTGCGCTGCCATCCGGGGGCTGAACCCCTGGGGTCGCCGGACTTTCGCCGCGATTGCCGCTACCGGTATCTGATCGTCCACCGGGCCCAGGGGAGCTGGCCGTTGCGGATCACGGCCTGGAGGCATCCGATCGCTCAGCAGGGATGGCGACGGCGCTGTGGACCGATCGAGCTGAACGGGTTTCTCAGGCGCTTTCATCCCTGCCGGGGATCGCGCCCACTGGCTTGGTCCGCCTGAGGTCGTGCAGACCCTCCAGCTGGTTGTAGACCGCCAGCAGCTGCATGCGGATGTGATCGGTGTTCTCGAGCTTGGCGAGGTTGGCCAGGACCCCTTCGATCTGGGCCTTGCTGTCGATCAACAACCGGCATTCACTGGTACCGGGTTCGTAACTCATGGAGACTCCTGGAGTGGAAAGAACGGGGTGAAGTCAACCCTCTGCATCGTGCTGTAACGAGCTTTAACGGAAAGGCTGGCGTTGACGCTGTTGGATCGGTTGCATTTCAACCGATGTCGTCCGGTCCTGATGCAAGCGCCGCCGCCTGACGGGGCATCAGCACCAGGAACAGCCACCACCAAAGCAGCACCCCGATTGCGAGCGGAACGCTAAGCCACCAGAGCCTCAGCCAGAGCCAGCTGCCCGCGATCAGGAGCACCCCCGTCAGCAGGATCGACCAGGGCTGGCACCACCAGGGCTTCAGTTGCCAGATCGACACCGCTCCCGGCGCCTGGGAGGTGTCCTCGCCGGTCTCGGTCATCGGGCTGGGGATCCTCAGGAGTGGAACAGCAGCACCAGGCCCATGCGCAACTGGTGGAACTCCCGTTCCTCACGGCTCAGATCCAGGCCCACGTCGAGGCCTTCCTTGAGGGCGGCTTCGAAGGGGGGGATCGAGGGTGCCGCTCCAGCACGCCAGAGAGCGGCGATTCCCACCGGGGTGGCATGCCAGCTGAAGCATGGGGTGAGCCCGATCGAGGGTTCCTCGAGGGCGTCTTCGAGCAGGTCGCGGATTGGCATGGCGGGCTGGGCTTCGTTCAGCATCCGGATCCAGGCCTGGCGACGCAATCAGCTGAGAGTTTTCGTGATGTGATCGCGCCGGCACGGGCCCTACGGTGCCGGCATGTCAGGACTCCCCGGCCGGATCGCCCTCGTCCATGAGTGGTTCACGCCCCGCTCCGTCGGGGGAGCCGAACTGGTGGTGAAGGAGATCGACCGGTGGCTTGCCGCCGGACGCCCCGCGGCCGCTCTTTTCGCCCTGGTGGATGGCGAGAGCGCCCGACCAGGCAGCTGGCTGCAGGGCCGACGCATCCAGACCAGCTTCATCCAGCACCTGCCCTGGGGCGTGAGACATGTGCAGCAATATCTGCCCCTGCTGCCCCTGGCGATCGAGCAGCTGGATCTGGCCGGCTTTCCCCTGGTGCTGAGCAGCAACCACCTGGTGGCCAAGGGAGTGCTCACCGGGCCCGACCAGCTGCACATCAGCTATGTGCACACCCCGGTCCGCTACGCCTGGGATCAGATGCACGCCTACCTGGCCGGTTCCACCATCGCCCGCGGACCCCTCGGGCCGTGGGTGCGCTGGCAGCTGCATCAGCTGCGCCAGTGGGACGTGAGCAGCAGTGCCCGCGTCGACCATTTTCTGGCCAACTCCCGCTTCACGGCACGAAGAATCTGGCGCTGCTGGCGCCGCCCCAGTCAGGTGGTGCATCCGCCGGTGGCGGTGGACCGGTTCCGCTGGGATCTGCCCCGGGAGGATTTCTACATCTCCCTGTGCCGGCTGGTGCCCTACAAGCGGGTGGACCTGGTGATCGAGGCCTGCAACCGCCTGGGGCTGCGCCTGCTGGTGGTGGGCGACGGGCCGGAGCGGGCCCGCCTGCAGGCCCTGGCCGGACCCACCGTGACGCTGCTGGGGGCCTGCACTCCGGAGCGGGTCACGGATCTGATGGGCCGCTGCCGTGCCTACCTCTACGCCGGTCTGGAGGATTTCGGCATCGCCCCGGTGGAGGCCATGGCTGCGGGAGCTCCGGTGATTGGCCTGGGTCAGGGAGGGCTGCTTGACACGGTCCGTTGCCTGGCGGCCGACGTGCCCCAGCCCACCGGCCTGCTGTTCGAGCAGCAGAGTGTCGCGTCCCTTGTGCGGGCGCTGGAGCATTTCGAGCAGGGACAGTTGTGGCACCGACTGCCTGCGGAGGGTCAGCGGCAGTGGGCCGAGCGCTTCTCTCCGGAGCGCTTCCGCCAGCGCCTGCAGGGGGTTCTCGAGCGACGCTGGCAGGGACATCAGCGACGGTTGCGGCGCTGTGCCTCTGGGGTGAGTGACCGCACCGGCTGGTGAGTTGACCTTTCGATTTTTAGAGTTCGCGCATCTCTGGGGGCGCTGATGTCCGGATCGTCGCTCAGCACCTTTGACATCGCTGGCCCCGTACCCAGGCCCCTGCACCTGGTTCCTCCGCTCCCGGTCGCTGATTCGATGACCCCCGCGGGGCCCACGGCCGAACATCTGATCCGGGCGCAGTCGAAACGATCCCGCGTGTTCAAGCGCAGCGGTGACATCGTGTTTTCCCTGGCGGTGCTCACCCTCGGCAGCCCCCTGTTCCTGCTGCTGGCCGTGCTGGTCAAACTCAGCTCGCCCGGGCCGGTGTTCTACGTGCAGCGCCGCATCGGCAGGGGCTACAAGGGCTTCGGCTGCATCAAGTTCCGCACGATGCGCAAGGACGCCGACCGCATCCTCAAGGCTTTGCTTGATCAGTCGCCCGAACTCAAGGCGGAGTTCAACAAAGACTTCAAGCTCAAAGCAGATCCCCGCATCACACCGATCGGCAGTTTTCTGCGCCGCTCCAGCCTCGATGAGCTCCCCCAGTTCATCAACGTGCTCAAGGGTCAGATGAGCCTGGTCGGGCCGCGGCCGATCGTCTGGGACGAACTGGAGCGCTACGGCCGTCAGATGGATGAGGTGCTGGCGGTGCGCCCTGGGCTCACGGGCCTCTGGCAGGTCTCCGGGCGCAACAACCTCAGCTACGACGCCCGGGTCAAGCTCGACATCGCCTACGCGCGCCGCCGCACCGTCCTGCTGGATCTGGCGATCATCCTGCGCACGGTGGGGGTGATCCTCTACCCGCGTGATCGCGGCGCCTACTGATCAGCTCAGCTGGTCTCAACCGCTGATCAGACGGCTCACCCCCAGCAGCAGGGGCAGGGCCATGGCCAGCCAGAGAGCCTCGAGCCGGCCCACCAAGCTCAGAATGAGGGCCACGGCTGCGGGCCCGGCGCCGGGGTAGCCCTGCCCGAGGATCGGTTTGGCTCTGGCCACGCCGCCGTAGTGGTTCAGGCCCCCAAGCTGGATCCGGGCCGCCTGGGCAAAGGCCGCCTGCGACACCCCGGCGTTGGGGGATGGATCGGCCTGGCCCTGCCGCAGGGCCAGCCGTCCCAGCTGGAGGCAGCGCCCAGGCCGGCCAGCGGCGAGCGGAAGTGAGAACGCCACCAGCCGGCAGGGCAGCCAGGTGAGCAGGTCATCGAGGCGGGCCCCGGCGGTGCCCAGCCAGCGCAGGCTGCCCACGCGGTAGCCGAGCATCGAGTCGAGGGTGCTGGCGGCTTTGTACATCCAGGCCAGGCTCAGGGGACCCGGAGCTCCCGAGCCCACCCCCAGGGCCGCCCAGAGGCCAGCACCGGCCAGCATCCAGAACAGCGGCCCGAACAGCCCATCCACGGCATTCTCCGCCGCGGTTTCGGCCGCCCCGCGCAACAGCTCCTCCCGGCTGAGTCCCTCCACATCACGACCCACGATCCAGGCCAGGCGGCGGCGAGCCTCCTCCAGCCCCTCGGGATCCCCAGGCTCCACGCCATCGGAGAGCCCCGGCCTGCTGATCGGAGCCAGCACCCCCCTCACGGCCTTCTCCAGGCTGCCGGCGGCCAGGGCGCTGGCCATGGCCACGAGCAGGGCCGGCAGCCCTGCCCAGACCACCCAGACGGGCAGGGGCAGGAGCGAAGAAGAGCCAAGCGCCAGTTGCTCGATGGCCCAGCCGGCCAGGCTGCTGCCCCCCACCACCAGGGCGGTGAGGCCCAGTCCCGCCAGGTGCAAGCGGCGGGGATGATCTCCGGCCCAGCGCTCCCCGATGCCGCGCAGATGCTGGATCGCCCAGCCCATCGCCTGAACAGGATGGGGCCAGCTGATCGGATCCCCCACCAGGCGATCCAGTCCACAGGCCAGCAGCACCAGCAGCCAGAGCTGGATCGGCCCCACCAGCGTGATCACGATGGTCGTGGGGGCAGCACCAGGGCCGCCCCCACGAACAGCCCGATCTGAAGGGGGAAGGCCAGGGGCAGGCCGAGCAGCTGGGCCATCAGCCCCATGGCCAGGCTGCCGAGCAGGCCGCCGATGGCCCCTGAACGGGCCAGGGTCAGCCAGCGCAGAGGCTCATCGCTCGGCTGAGGCAGGCCCCTCACCTGGGCCAGGTCGCTGGCCTGGGCAAGACCACCCAGCGGAACGAACAGCAGCAGCGATCCCCAGCCCGGCAGCCAGCGGGTTGCGCCCAGCAGCAGGGCCATCGCCAGGTAGCGGCCGGCTCCTTCATGGCGTGGACCGCCGAGCCGCCAGGCCCCTTTCAACCAACCCAGGCCCAAGTCTCCGCCCAGGCTGCGTCCCAGCCCATAGGCGGCCAGCACAAGGCCGAAATCCAGGCAGGTGCCGGCTTCCACCTGGCGCACCCACAGGGGCAGCAGCCCGAACAGCCCGCCGAACAGCAGCCCCTGCAAGGCACAGCGCCAGCTGAAAGCCACCCGAGCAGGCGGGGTTTCTGCTCCAGGTGCCTCGCGCAGGCCTTCACCCCGGGCCTGGCGGGCCAGTGGCAGCACCGGCAGCAGCAGCACCATGGCCTGGCTGAACTGAAGGAGCGCCCGGCCTATGGGGAACAGCAGCGCCGCGAGCCCATGGCCGATCAGCACGCCAAGTTCACCGGCACGCCGCACCTGGCCCATGGGCAGTTGATGAAGGGCCAGAAGGGTCCGCTGAAGGGGCAGCGCCGTCATCTGGGCTCCCACCGCGACGGCCAGCACCGAGGCCATGGCCAGCAGCACCTCAGGGGCGCGCTCCTGGCCTTGGACGCCCACGACCGCGCTGGTGCCGAGGCCCAGCAGCACCAGCACCGCCAGCAGTTGCAGGATCACCCCGCTCAGGGGCCGGCGGATCAGAGGGAGCAGCGCCGGCAGGGTGACCAGGGCCGGCAGCAGGCTGTTCAGCAGAGGTGAAGGGCTCAGGCCGCTCACCATCCAGGCGGCAGCGGCCAGGGTGAGGCTGGTGCTGGCCTGGGCACTGCCCCAGGCCAGCACAGGCAGATTCGGCCTGGGGCCTGCGCTGCGGCCGCCGGGGTGATCCCGCTTCAGGAGGCCTTCAGCCAGCTGAACATGGAACGCAGGCCCACGCCCACCTGCTCGACGGGGTGGGCCGCGTCACGGTTGCGGGCCTTGGTCATCTCCGGCTTGCCGGCCTCGCATTCGGCCACGAAATTGCGGGCGAAGGTACCGTCCTGGATGTCGGCGAGGATGCGCTTCATCTCTGCCTTGGTGTCGGCGGTGATCAGGCGCGGGCCGCTCACGTAGTCGCCGTACTCGGCGGTGTTGGAGATCGAATCGCGCATGGCGGTGAGGCCGCCCTTCACCATCAGATCCACGATCAGCTTCACTTCGTGCAGGCACTCGAAGTAGGCGAGCTCGGGCTGGTAGCCCGCATCCACCAGGGTCTCAAAGCCGGCCTTCACCAGTTCGGAGAGGCCGCCGCAGAGAACGGCCTGCTCCCCGAAGAGGTCGGTTTCGGTTTCCTCTTTGAAGTTGGTTCCGAGGATGCCGGCACGGGTGCCGCCGATGGCCTTCGCGTAGGCCATCGCCAGGGCGCGGGCATGGCCGCTGGCGTCCTGGTGGATGGCGAAGAGGGCCGGCACCCCCTGGCCGTTCTGGTATTCCCAGCGCACGGTGTGCCCGGGGCCCTTGGGGGCGATCATCACCACATCCACATCAGCGGGAGGCTTGATCAGCTCGAAGCGGATGTTGAAGCCGTGGGCGAAGCTCAGCACCTTGCCGGGCTTGAGGTGCGGTGCGATCTCGGCGTCGTAGACGGCCTTCTGGGTTTCATCGGGCAGCAGCACCATGATCCAGTCGGCGCGCTCGGCGGCCTCGGCCACGCTCAGCACCTCGAGGCCATCGGCCCTGGCTTTCTCAGCGGAGCGGCTGCCCGCGTAGAGGCCCACCACCACGTTCACGCCGCTGTCCTTGAGGTTGAGGGCGTGGGCGTGGCCCTGGGAGCCGTAGCCGATGATGGCCACCGTTTTGCCATCGAGCAGGCTCAGATCGGCATCGGAGTCGTAGAAGAGCTGGGCCATCCGGCGAATCGGGCAGGGCAAACAGCGACTTTACGGTCGCGCCCGGCGGATCAGGCCTCGCTGGGGTGGGCGATCACCCGATCGATCAGGCCGTAATCCTTGGCCTCCGCAGCACTGAGGAAGTAGTCGCGGTCGGTGTCCTTGGTCACCTTCTCGAGGCTCTGGTCACACATGTCAGCCAGGCTCTGGTTGAGCATGTCCTTGATGCGCAGGATTTCGCGGGCTTCGATCTCGATGTCGCTGGCCTGGCGCTGACTGGTGCCGCCCAGAGGCTGGTGGATCATGATCCGCGCATGGGGCAGGGCCAGCCGTTTGCCCTTGGTGCCCGCCGCCAGCAGGAAGGCGCCCATGCTGGCCGCCAGACCCACGCAGATGGTCACCACGTCGGATTTCACGTACTGGATCGTGTCGTAGATCGCCAGTCCGGCGGTGACCGACCCGCCCGGGGAATTGATGTAGAGGTAGATCGGCTTGCTGCTGTCTTCGGAATCGAGGTACAGCATCTGGGCCACCAGGCTGTTGGCGATGCCGTCGTTCACCTCCTGGCCGAGGAAGAGGATCCGCTCCACGCCGAGACGGGTGTAGATGTCGACCCAGCGCTCGTACTGGCTGCCGGGCAGGCGGTAGGGAACGCTGGGGGTGCCGATGGGCATGGCTGTGGGTGCGGAACGGGGTGGTGACGGAGTGAAAGGCGGGCGGGGGGCTTGCTCTGATCAGCAAGCTCAGCGGATCAGGCTCAGACCGAGCCGGCCAGCGGCACCGGCAGCGGCTTCTGGCTGGTGAGGATCCGGTCGATCAGGCCGTATTCCAGGGCCTCCCGCGGGGTGAGGTAGGTCATGCGATCGGAGTCACTCGAGAGCTGCTCCACACTGCGGCCGGTGTTCTGGGAGAGCATCTCGAGCATCACGCGCTTGTTGTGCAGCACTTCCTGGGCCCGGATCTGGATGTCGCTGGCCTGGCCGCGGGCTCCGGAGCGGGGCTGGTGCAGCACGATCGAGGCATGGGGCAGGGCCGCCCGGTGACCCTTGGCGCCCGCCGAGAGAATCATTGCGGCGGTGCCCATGGCCTGACCGATGCAGATCGTGTGCACCGGGGGCTTCACGTAGCGGATGGTGTCGCAGATGGCGAAGGCCTCGGTTTCAAAGCCGATGGCGTCGCCCGAATACCAGCTGGTGCCTGTGGAATTGATGTAGAAAAAGATCGGTTTCTCGGGATTGTCGAACTCGAGATAGAGAAGCTGGGCAATGATCAGCTCGGTCACATCGATCCCCATCTGACGCTTGGCGTCGTCGTCGGAGAACAGAGGCAGGCCGAGATACACGATCCGCTCCTTCAGCAGCAGTGAAGGCAGATCGGGCGGCGGTGTGCGCATCACGGCGGAATCGCCGTAGTAAGGGGCCGACACCGACATCTGGAAACGCTCTACAGGGCCTGGAGGGGAGCCTAGCGGGGGCCCGTCGGCTGCCGGACCGGGGCGGGCTGTTTCGGCCCTTCCTGGTCGCATCGGGCGAAGACCATGCGCCCTGCCGGGGTCTGCAGCGCACCGGTCACGGTCACCGGCAGACGCTGGCCGATGCGGGCCCGGGCGGATTCCACCACCACCATGGTGCCGTCCTCCAGATACCCCACCCCCTGGTCGGCCTCCTTGCCCTCGCGCACGATCTTGAGCTGCAGGGCATCACCGGGCTGAACCTCGGGCCGCAGGGCGATCACCAGCGCGCTGAGGTTCATCACCCTGAGATCCTGCACCTCGGCCACCTTGGCCAGGTTGTAGTCGGCCGTGAGCAGGGTGCCGCCGGTGTCGGCCGTGAGCTTCAGCAGCTTGTCGTCGGCTCCGTTGCCCTCGTAGCGGGTGCTGTTCACCACCAGGCGCCGGCCGTAGGTCTCGCGCAGGGCGGCCAGCAGGTTAAGGCCGCGCCGGCCCTTGCCCCTCTTCTCGGCATTGGCCGAATCCGCCAGCTGCTGCAGCTCATCGATCACCGCCTGGGCCACGATCACCTGGCCCTCCAGCAGCCCCGACTCCAGCAGACCACGGATGCGTCCGTCGATGATCACGCTGGTGTCGAGGATCTTGGCGGTGGCCGGTTGCAGCACCCCGTCGGCCACCAGCAGGGCCTCGGTGCTCGAGGGGTTGAACAGCCGCAGCAGCGTGCGGCCATGCACCTCGGCGAGGTTGTAGCCCAGGACTCCGAAGAACACGTTGCTCAGCACCGCCGCGAGCGGCTTGACGAAGATCACCTCCCAGGGCAGCGGCAACAGCAGGATCGGTGCCAGCAGCAGGTTGGCCACCAGCAGCCCGAGGATCAGGCCCACGGCCCGGCTCACCAGCAGATCGGTGGGCATCGAGCGCACCTGGCGCATCAGGCGGCGCCGCAGCAGCTGGAAGAAGAAGCCCGCCAGCAACCCGAAGAAGGCCCCGAAACCGCCCAGAACCCAGCGCAGACCCTCCAGGTTCGTCACCTCGATCAGCAGGTCCTCCGGCAGCAGATCCACCCCCAGCCAGCCGGTGGCCGCGCCGGAGATCAGGAACAGCAGCAGGATGAGCGGGTCCACCATGTGCCTGTTGTGGGCTGCCCAGAGCCGGGAAACCGCAGCATGGCCGATCCCGCTCCATTTGACCGGGAAAGGTACCCGTACATTTGCCTACGGACATGTCGCGAACCCTGACTGTGAGCGCGTCCACCGCCACTTCCCGGTTGTGACCGCACCCCGCGCCGCCTACCTCCACATCCCCTTCTGCCACCGCCGTTGCTACTACTGCGACTTCGCGGTGGTGCCGCTGGGGGACCACGCCGACGGTGCCCACTCCGCCTCGATCGCCGCCTACCTGCCCCTGCTGCAGGCCGAGATCGCGGCTTCTGCCAGCCCCGCACCGCTCTCCACCGTCTACATCGGCGGTGGTACCCCCTCACTGCTCACCCCCAGGCAGCTGGGGCAGCTGCTCGACGGCCTGCGGCAGAGATTCGGGCTGGTTCCCGGGGCAGAGATCACCCTGGAGATGGATCCGGCCAGCTTCGATCGCCTCAGGCTGGACGGGATGCTGGCGGCGGGAATCAACCGGGTGAGCCTGGGGGGGCAGAGCTTCGATGACGGGGTGCTCGAGCGTCTGGGCCGCCGCCATCGCCGCCGGCACCTGCTCCAGGCCGCCGGCTGGCTGCGCCAGGCCCGTGCCAGCGGTGCCCTCAGCAGCTGGAGCCTCGATCTGATCCAGGGACTGCCGGAGCAGGACCTCCCCCACTGGCGGCAGCAGCTGCAGCAGGCGCTTGCCCTGGAGCCACCCCATCTGTCGGTCTACGACCTGATCGTGGAGCCCGGCACCGTTTTCGAGCGTTTGCAGCGGCGCGGCCAGCTGCCCCTGCCGGACCCCGATCTGGGTGCCGACCTGATGGACCTCACCGGGGAGCTGCTGCGGGCCGCCGGCTACGGACGCTATGAGATCTCCAACTACGCGCTGCCCGGGCACGCCTCCCGTCACAATCGCGTCTACTGGAGTGGCGCCGGCTGGTGGGGGTTCGGGCTGGGGGCCACCTCGGCCCCCTATGGGCAGCGCCAGGCACGGCCTCGAACGCGCGAGGCCTATGCGGCCTGGTTGCAGACGAAGGGGGCCGGCCCGCCAGCCGGGGAGCCGCCCTTTGATGAGTGGCTGATCGTGGGTCTGCGCCGGCGCGAAGGGGTCAACCTCCACCATCTGGCCGAAGCGGCTGGCCTGTGTGCGGCCGATCGTGCCTCCCTGAAGCGCTGGATGGCCCCCTGGCGGCAGCGGGGCCTGCTGCTGGTGGAAGGCCAGCGCTGGCGACTGGCGGATCCTGAAGGACTGGCCCTCAGCAATGCGGTGCTGCGGGAGCTGCTGGCCTGGTGGGAAGCCCGTCAGCGGCCCGAGCAGGCCATGGCTGAGCCGTTGCCTGCAGCCAGCCCCTGAGGGCGTCCACGCAGAGCTCGCGCCCGGCCAGCAGCGGGGGGCTGAACGGAGGCTGGCTCGGGGTCAGACCGAGCAGATCCGCCGTGACCCGCACCTGGCCATCGCAGTCATCGCCGGCACCGATCCCGATCACCGGGATGGTCAGCTGCCGCCGCAGACTGCCGGCAAGATCGTCCGGCACGTGCTCCAGAACCAGGGCAAAGCAGCCGGCGGCCTCCAGATCCAGGGCCTGGCGCCGCAGCCGCTCCTGGCTGATCGGATCCCGGGCCTGGCGGCGGTAGCCCAGCTGATGCACCGACTGGGGTGTCAGGCCGAGGTGCCCCATCACCGGAATCCCGCTGCGCACCAGCCGGTCGACCACGGCCACGGTTTCCGGCTCACCACCCTCCAGCTTCACGGCGGCGGCGCCGCTTTCCTTGAGCACCCGGCCGGCGGCGGCCACTGCCTGATCGCTGCCGCACTGGTAGCTGAGGAAGGGCAGATCGCAGATCAGCAGCGGTTGCTGGCCCACAGGCCGGCGCAGACCCCGGGCCACCGCCTGGGTGTGGCCGATCATCTCCGCCAGGGTGACCGGCAGGGTGGTGGCGTGGCCGAGCACCACCATGGCCAGTGAGTCGCCCACCAGCACCACCTCGGCACCGGCCTCCTCCACCAGCGCCGCCGAGAGTGCATCCCAGGCGGTGAGGATCAGGATCGGTCGCCCGGCCTGCTTGCGGGTCACCAGATCACCGGGTCTCAGGGGCACAGGCGGAAACCTCTCGGGCTTGCATTGCTACCATCATCTCGACTCGGACCCACGCGGCCCGGACGCCCAAATCTGGTCAGGACCGGAAGGGAGCAGCCACACGGGATGCTCTTGGCAGGCGTGGACTCCGGGTCACCCTCTTGATCCAACAGGGGCGTTAGCCCACTCCTGATCCAAACGATCAGCTGTCGGTTGAGCGGCTCTGGCGGTTGAGCAGGAAGGGTGGGATCTTGGCGCCGCGCTGGTCCACCTCTTCCTCGGTGTGGGTGAGCTGGGGGCTGGCGGCGAAACGCTCCCGGGGCCGTTCGGTGCGGTAGGTGCTGCCCGCCTCGAAGCCGGTGGCGATCACAGTCACGTGGATCTCGCCTTCGAGCTTCTCGTCGACCACGGCCCCCACGATGATGTTGGCGTCGGGATCCACCACGTCGTAGATCACTTCGGAGGCGGTGGTCATGTCCTCGAGGGTCATGTCCCTGCCGCCGCTGATGTTGATCACGCAGCCCCTGGCCCCATCGATCCGTGCGGCTTCCAGCAAGGGGCTGCTGATGGCGGCCTGGGCGGCCTCAACGGCCCTTGAGCGGCCGGAGCCGACCCCGATGCCCAGCAGGGCTGTGCCCGCCAGGGTCATCACCGAGCGCACGTCGGCGAAGTCGACGTTGACCAGCCCAGGCCGGGTGATCATGTCGCTGATGCCCTTGACGCCCTGACGCAGCACGTCGTCAGCGGCTCGGAAGGCTTCCTGCAACGGTGCGCCCGAGATGGCATCGCGCAGGCGGTCATTGGGGATCACGATCAGGGTGTCGACATGCTCAGCCAGACGGGCGATGCCCTCCTCGGCCTGCTTCATGCGCTTGCGACCCTCGAAGCCGAAGGGCTTGGTGACGATGCCCACGGTGAGGGCACCGCATTCCTTGGCCACTTCCGCGAGGATCGGAGCGGCTCCTGTGCCCGTGCCACCGCCCATGCCGGCGGCGATGAAAACCAGATCAGCCCCTTCAAGGGCTTCCTGCAGTTCGTTGCGTGATTCTTCGGCCGCCTTCTGACCGATCACCGGGTTGCCGCCCGCCCCGAGGCCCCGGGTGAGTTTCTGGCCGAGTTGAACCCGTCGCTGGGCGGCCGACTGGAGCAGAGCCTGGGCATCGGTGTTCAGCACCCTGTAGCCGACCCCCTCCAGATCGGAGGCGATCATTCGGTTGACCGCGTTGCTGCCACCGCCCCCCACGCCGATCACTTCGATCCTGGCGCTCTGGCTGGGAACGATGCCGTTGCTGGAGGGCGAGGAGGTCAATGGAGTTCCGAGTAAGGCATCAGATTGGGATGGGGTGCTGGCCTGAGTCGGGGTGGTCGCCCAGGGAACCGTTGACACTCATCTCGGGCAGCATTGTGTCGGCGGCGGGCTGGAAAAAACATGTGCGATGCGGCACTTTTGCGTGAAAACGTTTTTCTCGCAATGGTCCGGTGAGGGTTTGCAGCTCAACCTGAGATCAGCGACCCTTCATGGGTCAATCCACCCCTTGTCCGGGTGGTTTCGCCGGGGTCGAACCTGCTGGGGGTGCAGGGAGTCCCAGTTCGGGTTGGTCCGGGTCGCTCAGGTCGATGGAGCGTAGGGCCTGGCCCTTGACCCGCTTGGGCAGTTCACCGGACAGATAACGCAACACATCGAGGCGACGGTTGAGCTCGCCGTCGGGCTCACCGAGCTTCACCTCCCCCAGGGTGGTGGTGGTCAGCCAGAGGGTGCCGTCGGGCTCGAAGCGAATCAGCTTGAGCGGGCTGCCCAGGTCGTCGCGGCGCTCCATGACCTCCACCAGGGTGGCTCTGATACGGTCCTGCCATCCCTGCACCCGGATGGTCGTTTCCGGCTGGGTAGCGCCGGATCCCATGGCCTGCTGGCTGCTGCTGATCCAGTGACCCAGCCGGTCGATATAGCCCTGTTCGGGACCCTTGGCCGTGCGTCGCTCGGCCCGTGCCACCACCTTGCGGTCCACCAGCTCGATGCGAAGACGGGGGGGAAGGATCAGTCGCTGCACGGCCACCTGCTCCACCGGCAGCGCCTCCAGCAGCTCAGAGCGCACCAGACGGGGGTCGAGGTTCAGCAGGGGCAAGGGGAAGCGCAGCTCGGCGGCGGCGATCGCCTGCTCGCGGCTCACCCGCTCGCTGCCGCTGATCTCCACCTGGGATGGGCTGGAGAGAGTCCAACCCTGGCGCAGCAGTCCGTACCCAAGCCCAGCGGCGGCCGCCGAAAAGACCAGCAGCCTCCAGACGTTGCGCAGGCGTTCCTGACGGCGCTGCAGACGCAGTTGCCGCCGACGCTCCACCCCTGGCGCCTGGGGGCCCGAACTCATAGCTCACAACGGGATCGGGCCATCAGCTCATCCATCCAGCGCCGGGCCCGTTCGGCATCGGAGAACGGCACATCGTTCTGCTGACCACCGCCCACCAGCCGAACCCGGCAGCTGCCCTGGCTTTCCTCGGTGAGGGGAGCGTCTCCGGAACCCAGAGACATCAGCTCCAGCAGTTCGAGCTTGCTGATCACGAACGATCCCTGGGGTTTGAGGGTGCCGGCCTCGAAGGTGCTCCAGGTCAGGACACCGTCGGCGAGCCGTGCCGCACCGCAGCCATCGAGTTTCGAGAGTTCCGATCCCGCCGCCCAGTCGCGGAAGAGCCGTTGACGGCGCCGCTCAAGCCAGCCAAGGGCCGTGAGCAGCACGAAGACCACCAGCAGGGGCAGCCAGAGCAAGCCGTGACTCATTCCGCCAGGTCCTCCTCAGATGATCCACCGTCCCATTCTCCCGCGCTCTCCACCAACTGATGCACGAGATCCTCCAATGGCACTCCGCTGGCCTCCCACAGCATCGGGTACATGCTCTGGCTGGTGAAGCCGGGCAGGGTGTTGATCTCGTTCAACCACAACTGCTGCGCCGCTTCGTCGTAGAAGAAATCCACCCGGGCCAGCCCCTCGGCCGCCACGGCGGCACAGGCCCGCAGGGCCATCGCACGAAGGTCCTCGCTGACACTCGGCGGCAGGTCGGCGGGAATCACGGTGGAGCTGAGGCCAGCGGTGTATTTCGTCTCGTAGTCGTACCAGTCGGCGGAGAAGCGAATCTCCCCCACCACCGAGGCCTTCAGGCCGCCACAGCCCCCGGCCGACTGACCCAGCACCGCGCACTCCAGTTCCCGGGCCGTCACCCCTTGCTCCACCACCAGCCTCGGGTCCAGGGAGGCGGCCAGCTCAAGCCCCTGCCGCAGGGAGGCGCGGTCACTGGCCTTGCTGATTCCCACGGAGGAGCCCATGTTGGCCGGCTTGACGAAGCAGGGATAGCCCAGATCCTGCTCCAACCGCTGCAGCAGTCCCTCGGTGTCTTGCTCGAGTTCCTGCGCCTGCACCGCTGCGTAGGGGACCTGGGGCAGACCTGCGGCGGCGAAGGCCGCCTTCATCGCCTGTTTGTCCATGCCCAGGGCTGAACCGAGCACGCCGGAGCCCACGAAGGGCTCCTGCATCAGGGTGAACAGCCCCTGGATGGTGCCGTCCTCGCCGTTGGGCCCGTGCAGCACCGGAAACCAGACCGCCACGCCCACGGCCTCGGGGGGAAGCCCGCGGAAGCCGGTGTTCTCCAGGGGCTGGTGGCCAGCCGCCGCCAGTTGCGCGTCCTGGGCCGGCTCGCCGCTGGCCAGGACGTCCTCGGCCAAATCGGGGCCCCACCAGCGGCCGCGGCGGTCGATGTAAAACGGGCGCACCTGGTAGCGCTTCAGGTTGGCCCCCTGCCTCAGGCCACCAAGAACGGTGATCGCTGAGCGGATCGAGACCGGATGCTCATCGGAAGCTCCCCCGAACACCAGGCCAACGCAGCGGGGTGAGCTGGGCATGGGTGCGGCAGAGACCGAGTCGGCGCCAAACGTATCAGCGACAGCTCATCTCAGCTGATCGGCATGCCGGTGAGGGAGAAGGCGCGCACCTGCTCGATGCGCACGTTCACCAGATCACCCGGTTGGCTGGGGCGACCCCCAACCCCCCCTGGATGCTTGGCAGGCCCGCTGGCCGGGAAGAAGGTGAGCCGGTTGGTGCGGGTGCGGCCCATCCGCTGGCTGGGGTCCCGGGGGTTGCTGCCCTCCACCAGCACCTGCTCGATGCGCCCCAGATAGCGGGCGCTGCGCTCGCGGGCCGTGCGCTCCACCAGGGCATTGAGCTCCTGCAGGCGCTCCACCTTGACCGCCTCGCTGAGCTGATCGGGCCAGTCGGCGGCGGGGGTGCCCGGCCGCGGCGAGTAGGCGGCGGTGTTCACCTGGTCGAAGCCGATCTCCTCGATCAACGTCAGGGTGCGGCGGAACTGGACGTCGGTTTCGCCCGGAAAAGCCACGATCACATCGGCGCTGATCGCCGCGTCCGGCATTCGGTGGCGGATCCGCTCGAGGATGCGGCGGTAGCGCTCCACCGTGTAGCCACGCGCCATGGCCTTGAGCACGGCGTCATCGCCGCTCTGGAAGGGGATGTGAAAGTGCTCGCAGAGCTTGGGCAGCTCGGCGCAGGCATCGATCAGGCGCTCGGTGAAGTAGCGGGGATGGCTGGTGGCGAAGCGGATCCGCTCGATCCCCTCCACGTCATGGACCTGGTGGAGCAGGTCGGTGAGGGTGTGCTGGCGGCGGCCCTCGGGGGTGATGCCGGGCAGGTCACGTCCGTAGGCATCGATGTTCTGCCCCAGCAGGGTGATCTCCTTGAAGCCACGGGCGGCCAGCCCCTCCATCTCCAGGCGGATCGCCTGGGGCAGGCGGCTCTGTTCGGCGCCGCGCACCGAAGGCACCACGCAGTAGGTGCAGCGCTCGTTGCAGCCGTAGATCACGTTGACCCAGGCGCACACCTGGGAATCGCGGCGGGCGGTGGTGATGTCCTCAAGGATGTGGTGCTCGCCGGTGGCCACCACCTGCTGGCCGTTCTCCACCTGAGTCAGGAGCACATCCAGCCGGTTGGCGTGCTGGGGACCCATCACCAGGTCGAGTTCGGGCACCCGCCGCAGCAGCGACGCCCCCTCCTGCTGGGCCACGCAGCCAGCCACCACCAGGGTCAGGTGGGGGTTGGCCCGTTTGCGCTGGGCCTGGCGGCCCAGGTAGCTGTAGACCTTCTGCTCAGCGTTGTCGCGGATGGTGCAGGTGTTGTAGAGCACCAGGTCGGCCCTGTGCTCATCGCTTGCGGGCTTAAAGCCCATGCCTTCGAGGATGCCGGCCATCCGCTCGGAATCGGCCTTGTTCATCTGGCAGCCGAAGGTGGTGATCCAGTAGCTGCCGCGCTGCTGCTGCCGTTGTGGGGCAGCCGCTGGGGCACTCGCCTTGGTGGTGGTCGCATTCATCCCCCAAGTTTCGACCATGGCCGAAACTTGGGGGATGCAGACAAACCTTCGCTGGATTGTGCTCAACAAGGCGGTGCCCCTGGCGATCAGCCGGGGCAGCACTGGCTCGGTGCGGCGGTTGGTGCTCGAACTGGAGCATGAGGGCCTGGTGGGGCGGGGTGAAACCGGCGGCTTCGAGACCGGTCACCGGGCCTATGCCGCTGAGGCGGTGGCGAAGGAACTGGAGGCCGTCCTTCCGCGCTTCAGCTCAGCCGAGGGTCTGGCCCTCGCCTCCGAGCTGCCGGCGTTTCAGGCCCTCGAGGCCTGGCTGGCGCCGCTCTCGCCCCCTGCCCGCTGCGCCATCGATCTGGCCCTTCACGACTGGTGGGGGCAGAAGCTGGGCCAGCCGCTCTGGCGTCTCTGGGGTCTGGATCGTTCGGCCTGCGTCCCCACCAGCGTCACCCTTGGCCTGGCCACGGTGGAGCAGGTGCTCGCCAGGCTGGAGGGCTGGCGCGAGCGGCTCGGCTGTTGGCCCAGTCGGGTGAAGCTGAAGCTGGGCAGCCCGGACGGCCCAGGCCATGACCGCGCCCTGGTGCTGGCTGTGGGGCGGCGGCTGCGGGAGCAGGCCGCCAGCCAGGCCAGTGAGCTGCAGGTGGATGCCAATGGCGGCTGGGACCTGGCCACGGCGCAGGAGCTGATCCCCTGGCTGGCGGACCAGGGGGTGGTGCTGGTGGAGCAGCCACTCCCTGCCCAGCTCGACCCCGAGGCCGATGCGGCCAGCTTTGAGGCCCTCGACCTCAGCTGTCCGATTCCCCTGGTGGCCGATGAGAGCTGCTGGAACCTGGCCGACCTGCTGCGGCTGGCACCCCATGTGGACGCCGTGAACATCAAGCTGCTCAAGAGTGGTGGCCTCAGTGAGGCCCTGCTGATGGCCAGGACCGCCCGTCGTCTGGGACTCGATCTGATGCTGGGCTGCTACTCCGACAGCGCCCTGCTCAATGGCGCCGCCGCCCAGTTGCTGCCGCTGGTGCGCTGGCCCGACCTCGACAGCCATCTCAACTTGATCGACGACCCCTTCGAGGGCCCCGCGCTCCACGGTGACCGGGTGCAGCCCTCCACGCGATCCGGCCTGGGGGTGATCGAGCGGCCCGACCCTTCCACGGCCTGCGTCCCGTGCTGAGCGCCGATGCACCCGTGGTGCTGCTGCTCCATGGCGGCCTCGACAACCTCGCGGGCAAGACGGGCCTGGCGATGCTGCGCTACCGGCAGGGTCCGGTGGTGGCCGTGGTGGATCCGGCCCATGCCGGTGCTGACCTGGAGGCCATCACCGGCATCGCCAGGGCGGTGCCGATCGTCGCCGACCTCAGGGCGGCCCTGGCCTACCGGCCGGCGGTGGCGGTGGTGGGGCTGGCCCCATCCGGGGGGCAGTTGCCGCCGGAGCTGAAAGCCGATCTGGAGGCGGCCCTGCGGGCGGGGCTGCACCTGGCCAGTGGTCTGCACACCCCCCTGGGCTCTGACCCGGACCTGGCCGCCCTGCGGGGTCCCGGCCAGTGGATCTGGGATCTGCGCCATGAGCCCCCTGGCCTGGAGGTGGCCGCGGCCCTGGCCGCCGACCTTCCCGGCCAGCGGGTGCTGGCTGTGGGTACCGACATGGCCGTGGGCAAGATGAGTGCCTGCCTGGAGCTCACTGCAGCCGCCAGGCGGGCTGGCCTGGATGGCCGTTTCGTGGGCACCGGCCAGGCCGGCATCCTGATCAGCGGCAGGGGTGTCCCCCTCGATGCCGTCCGTGTCGACTATGCCGCGGGTGCGGTGGAGCGGGCGCTGCTGGAGGCGGCGGCAGAGCCAGCCTGTACGGAGGACAGCCTGTTCCTCGTGGAAGGCCAGGGTTCCCTCTGCCACCCCGGATCCACCGCCACCCTGCCCCTGATCCGAGGCAGCCAGCCCACCTCCCTGCTGCTGGTCCACCGGGCCGGCCAGAGTCACATCAACAAGCACCCACGGGTACTGCTGCCTCCCCTGGAAGAGTTGATCAAGGTGCTGGAGGGTGTGGCGGCCCTTGGCCGGCCCGGTGGAGGGTCTCCACCCCGGGTGAGCGCCGTGGCCCTGAACACCGACGGATTGTCTGAGGCCAGGGCTGAGCAGGCCTGTGCCGAGATCGGTGACGCGCTGGGATTGCCCTGTGCGGATCCGGTGAGGAATGAACCAGCAGCCGATTGGCTGCTGGCCTCATTGAGGGCGAGCGAGGGGACTCGAACCCCCGAATGGCGGCGCCACAAGCCGCTGCCTTAACCACTTGGCTACGCCCGCCGTGGTCTTTGCCAATGTATCAACCAGCCTTGCACTCTCTCCTTGCGGCCTGCCCCCTCGCTTCGCCTCGCCCGCTGGTGCACCGCTCTGGCCGTGGGCACAGGGGTCACCGGGATGGCCCTGGCCTTCACCAACCCTGGACCCGAGGAGTTCGAGAGTTTCGCCGGTGACCAGCTGGCGGAGCTGGCTGTGGAGGAGGTCTGCACCAATCGCCTGCCGATGCCCCTGAAGCTGGCGATCCAGAATTGCCCGGACCTGATCCGCAGCCAGAGCAAGGTGCTGGGGCGCCTGGCCCTGCGCAACACCCAGCGGCGGAACCTCGGACTGTTCAGCATCTACCGCACCCAGATCGGTGGTCCTTCGGTGTTGCCGTTCCTGGAGCTGCCCCTCTACCGCGTGCTCACCCTGGCTGCAGCGGGCCGGTTCAGGATCCTGAGCACCTCCAGCGACAACGATTCCGAGAGTGCCTCCGCTGATGGCGGGCCGTGGTGAGCGCGGCCGGGTCCCTGCCGCCGCTGCTGCTGCCCCGTGGCCTGATCGACCCCATCTTCCACCATCTCCCCCCGGCGGATGCAGGCGGCCTGCTGGCCGTGCGCCTGCGCCATCAGAACGGACGGATCACGGCGATCGAAGCCCACCCCCGGGCCGCCGGGGAGCTGCTGCCGCTGGCACTCACCCCCCTGGTGGAGCCCCATGCCCACCTCGACAAGGCCTTCAGCTGGGAGCGCCACCCCAATCTCTCCGGCACGATGCAGGGGGCCCTGGCGGCCAACCAGGACGAGCACCAGGAGCGCAGCGTCGAGCAGGTGCTGGAGCGGGGTGAGAGAGCCCTGGAGCGGGCCTGGCGCCACGGATTGCGGGCCATACGCAGCCACATCGACAGCCTTGGTCCCGGAGCCGAGCCTGGATGGGAGGGGTTGCTGCAGTTGCAGGGCCGCTGGATGTCCCGGCTGGCGCTGCAACTGGTGGCCCTGGTACCGGTGCGGCACTGGGGGACCGTCGCTGGTGCGGCCCTGGCCCGGCGCCTGGTCAGCCGCGCCCCGCGGGGAACGGTGTTGCTGGGGGGCGTGCTGGGCGCCCCCCTGGCCCCCAGCGGCGACGATGGCAGGGGACTCCTGGCCTTGCTGAAGCTGGCCGACAGCCTGGGAGTACCGGTCGATCTGCACGTCGATGAAAGCGGCGATGGCGGTGGGGCAGCGGTGGCCCTGGTGGCGAAGCTGGCGCGGCAGCACCGCATCGGTGTGCCGATCACCTGCAGCCACAGCTGCTCGATGTCGCAGCTCAGCCCCCCTCGCCTGAGCCGGCTGGCTGAGGCCATGGCGGAAGCCGCCCTGACCGTGGTGGCCCTGCCCCCCACCAACCTCTGGCTGCTGGGGCACCGAGGCGAAGACACCCCGGCCAGGCGGCCCATGGCGCCGATCCGGCAGCTGCAGCGTGCCGGGGTGACGGTGGCGGTGGGTGGTGACAACGTTCAGGATCCCTGGCATCCGGGTGGGGATTTCGACCCGCTGGAACTGCTGCGCTTCTCCCTTCCGGCGGCGCACCTGGCCCCCTGGCAACGGCAGGGGCTGGCCCCCTTCACCACGGCCGCCTCCCGCTTGATGGGTCTGGAGTGGGACGGGGTGCTGCGCCCCGGCTCGCCGGCGGATCTGGTGGTGCTCGCCGCCGGCAGCTGGAGTGATCTGCTGGCCCGCTCTCCCCAGCGGCGGGTCCTTCGCGCCGGGCACTGGCTGCCCGCACCGGCGCCGCCGGAACTGGCAACGTTGCTGGAAAAGCTGGCCCCGGCTTCGGCCAGCGGGGCTGAGTAGAAAGGGAGACAGGGCGACCCCCTGTCTGCCGTTCGTCACAACCACCTCTGTGCCGCTTGATCCAGCCCTGGGGGCCCCTGCTCAGCCCGTCGCCACCCAGCTGCCCGGGGATCTGCCCGCGGCCCCCACGGATGCCCAGCTGAAGGCGCTGGTGACTGAGCTCAGCGAGTTGGCCGAGTCGACAGCCGGTGAAGGCCTGAGCCTGGTTCTCCCGGGCCCTGAACTGGAGCGACTCTCTCGGGATTTCTTCACCTACTCCCCCGTGCTGACGCCTCTGCTGCGCGACAAGCTGGCCCAGCTGGTGGTCAAGGCCAGCAGCCTTGAGCAGGTGCGACGGGTGGCGGGAGCCTGCGCCCGCCATGGGGTGCCGCTGACGGTGCGGGGAAGCGGCACCGGCAACTACGGCCAGTGCGTCCCCCTCGCCGGGGGGATGGTGCTCGACCTGAGCGGCCTCGATCGGGTGCGGCAGGTGGATCCCGTCAGCGGAGTGCTGACCGCCGAGGCGGGTTGCCTCCTGGCCGACCTGGACCAGCAGCTGGCTCCCCATGGGCGGGAACTGCGACTCACCCCCAGCACCCGTCGCAGCGCCAGCCTGGGGGGCTTCATCGCCGGCGGATCCGGCGGCATCGGCTCGGTGCGCTGGGGCTTTCTGCGGGACCCCGGCCATCTGCTCGGACTTGAGGTGGTGACGATGGAGCCGGAGCCCCGGCTGCTGCAGCTCGATGCCAGGGCCAGCGCTCCTCTCAACCATGCCTACGGCAGCAACGGCATCCTCACGGCCGTGACCGTGGCCACGGCCGCTGCGGTGCCCTGGCACCAGCTGGTGGTCGACTTCAGCAGCTGGACGGCGGCACTGGCGGCGATCCGTACCCTGCCCACCACTGCTCTGCTCCTGAACAGCCTCTGCTTGCTGGAGGAGGCCGTGGCGCGACGCCTGCCCTGCCCAGGGGGACACGGTCAGCCTCAGCAGGGTGGTTCAGACCCGGTGCCTGCCGTCTGTCCCCAGGCCGAGGGGCATCGTCTGCTGCTGCTGGCGGCACCCGACGCTCTGCCACCCCTGGAGACGCTGCTCGATTCCATGGGGGGACGGCTGGTCTGGAGCGCGCCGGAGCAGGGGAGCCGCGGCCTGCCCCTGCGGGAACTCTGCTGGAACCACACCACCCTGCACATGCGGGCCCACGACCCCAGCTGGACCTATCTGCAGATGCTCCTCCCCCAGCCGGAGGCCCCGGCGCTCGAAGCCCTCAAGCAGCGCTGGGGGGATGATCTGCTCTGGCACCTTGAGGCCGTGCGTCAGCAGGGCAGCCAGCGGTTGGCGGCTCTCCCCCTGGTGCGCTGGCGCGGCACCGAGGCACTGCTGGAGCTGATGGAGCAGGCGCGGCAGCTGGGGGCCTTCCTGTTCAACCCCCACGTACTCACGGTGGAGGACGGGGGTCTGGGGGTGATCGACGCGGACCAGGTGGCGGCCAAGCGGGCCTACGACCCGGCCGGCCTGCTCAATCCCGGCAAGTTGCGGGGTTGGAGCGAGCGGCCTACGCGCAGTCGAGGCTGAGGCGGGTGCTCACCCCCGTGAGCGGATGGGTCCCCTTGGCCCGCAGACAGAGTGCCCGCTGATCGGAGCGATCAAGCAGGGCGTCGCTGAAGTCGGCGCCATCGATCACGGCACCACTGAAGCTGCTGCCAGCCGCGATCACGCCCCTCAGCAGGGCTCCGCTCAGGTTGGTGCCGCTGAAGTCGGCCCGGTCCATCAGGGCATCGGAGAGGTCGGCGCCACTGAAATCGGAGCGCAGGAAGGCGGCCTGGGTGAGGATCGATCCGTGGAGGTCGGCGCCACTGAAATCGGCATCACGGGCCATCACTCCGGCGAACGAGGTGTTGGCCAGCTGCTGTCCGCTGAAATCCTTGCCGTCCTGGTTGGTGAGGGTGAAATCGACCCGGTCCTGGAACAGGGCGCGATCTTGTAATCCCACTCCTGTGCTGGTGTCGAGGGCCAGGGCGGGTGGGCTCCAGGGTCCTGCCAGCAGCGCGGTGACCAGCAGCCCCAGCGCCACCAGCAAGGGCAGGACCCCGGGCCAGCCGCGCCGGTGGTCCGCCCCATGGGGCTGGTTCGAGCGCGTGTCGGGGGTCATGGCGCTGCCGTGGGGTTCTCTCTCCACTCTCCCCCGGATCGCTGCGGATCCTGCAATGTGCCCGATCTGATCAGGGCCCCGATCAGATAGAGCGATCCCGCCACGACCACCGTCTGGCCTCCAGCGCCGGTGGCTGCGGCCGCAAGGCCCTCAGCCACAGAGGGGCTCGCTCTCAGGCGCCCCGTCAGCTCGGGTGCCGCCTCCAGCAGCGGCTCGAGCGACCAGCAGGGGTGCTCCGGCACCGGCACCAGCCAGGCCCGATCGCCTGCAGCCAGGAGGGCCCGGAGCATCTCAGGCGCTGGTTTGTTGGCCAGAACCCCCAGCAGCCAGCACCGTCCGCCTTGAGCGGCACCGCCCTGATCCAGTTCCTGCCGCAAGGCTTCCGCGGCCGGCAGGTTGTGGGCCCCATCCAGCAGCAGGGGCTGTCCCTGCCAGCGCACCCGTTGCAGCCGCGCCGGCCAGCGGGCCCGCTCAAAACCCTCAACGATGGCCTGATCGGGGATCCTCCAGCCCCGCTGGCGCAGGGCCCGCACCAGGCCGAGAGCCACCGCGGCGTTGTGGCGCTGCACCAGGCCGGGCAGGCCGCTGCGCCAGCGCAGCTGGCCTGCCACCAGATCCCCTTCGGCCATGGCCAGGGGTTCCACCCAGTGCAAGTCGCTGCAGCTTTCCAGGGCGCGCTGGTGCAGCACCGCCGCGGCTTCCGGCTGCTGGGGTCCACTCACCGCCAGGCTGCCCGGGGTGAAGATCCCCGCTTTCTCGGCGGCGATGGCCGCGATGGTGGAGCCGAGCACTTCGGAGTGGTCCATGCCGATCGCGGCGAATCCCAGCACCTGGCGCTCGGGATGGACGGTGGTGGCATCCAGTCGTCCCCCCAGGCCCACCTCCAGCACCACCAGATCGAGGCCTGCCTCGGCGAAGGCCTGGAAGGCCGCCAGGGTCACCAGCTCGAAGGGGGTGAGATCGTGGCGCCGGGCCAGGGGCTGCAGGTCGCTCAGCAGCTGGCGCAGCTCTTGGGCGTCGATCGGTCCGTCCCCCAGCTGGATCCGCTCGCACCAGCTCACCAGGTGGGGAGAGGTGTAAAGCCCGGCGCGCAGGCCACTGGCCAGCAGGGCTGCGTGCACCAGGGTGCAGATCGATCCCTTGCCGTTGGTGCCCGCCACCTGCACGGCCGGGAAGCGGCGCTCGGGATGGCCCAGCTCCGCCAGGGCGCTGCGCATCCTCTCCAGGCCCAGATCCACACCGCGGCGGCTGAAGGGCTCGATCAGGTCGGCGAACGTATCGATGGCCGGCACCGGATTGAAGGCAGTCAGTGGCCGCCTCGATTCAGGTGCCCGCGCTGATCGCCAGCAGGGCTTGCTCCAGCAGCGCCACCGCCTGCCGCAACTGGCGGGGCTGAATCACCAGGGGCGGTACCAGCCGCACCACCCTTGGACCGGCGGGCACCACCAGCAAGCCCACTTCAATGGCTGACTGCACGATCTGGGGGGCGGTGGGAGCCTCCGGGCGCAGCACCAGTCCCTGGAGCAGCCCCCAGCCGCGTACCCCTTCGAGCAACTGGGGGTGGCGGCTCACCAGCTCCGCGAGCAGCTGTTGCAGCAGCTCGCCCATGCGCTGCACGTGGGGCACCAGCAGACGCCGCTCCAGTTCCTGGGCCACGGTGAGGGCGGCGCGGCAGGCCAGGGGGTTGCCCCCGAAGGTGCTGGCGTGGTCGCCTGGACGGAAATGATCGAAGGCCTGCTTCACCGCCAGGGCCCCGATCGGGAAGCCTCCGCCCAGTCCCTTGGCCGTGGTGAAGGCATCGGGCTCGACGCCCAGCTTCTCGTAGCCCCAGAGGCAGCCGCTGCGGCCCATTCCGATCTGGACCTCGTCGAAGATCAGCAGGATGCTGTGTTGATCGCACAGCTGGCGCACCCGCTGGAAGAAGGCCGGATCTCCAGGATTGACGCCCCCCTCCCCCTGCAGGGGCTCCAGCATCACGGCCGCCACCCGGGGACCGTCGGCCTCGCTGCGACTCAGCAGGGCTTCGAACGCGGCGGTGTCGTTGTAAGGGAAGAAGTGGAACCCTTCCACCATCGGCTCGAAGCCCTGGTGGTACTTGGGCTGGCCGGTGGCGCTCACCGCCGCGAGGGTACGGCCATGGAAACTGGCCTGAGCGGTGAGGATCAGCGGGCGCTCGATCCCCCGCACCTGGTGGCCATGCTTGCGGGCCAGCTTGATGGCCGCTTCGTTGGCTTCGGCGCCGGAATTGCAGAAGAAGACCCGATCGGCGCAGCTGCGCCCCACGATCCAGCGGGCCAGTTCCTCCTGCTCAGGAATCCGATAGAGATTGGAGACATGTTGCAGGCGCCTCAACTGCCTGCCCAGGGCCAGGCGCATGACCCGATCACTGTGGCCGAGGGTGCAGGTGGCGATGCCGGCCACGCAATCGAGATATCGCCGACCCTGCTGATCCCACACCCACACGCCGCGGCCCCTGACCAGCTCGAGAGGGAGCCGGGCGTAGGTGTCCATCACCGCCGAGGCTGAGCTGGGTGCCACGGGCGGTTGGGATTTCAGGGCTGACTGACTGGGGTGAGCCAGGCTGATGGGAGCGGTGGGACTTGAACCCACATGCCCGAGGGCGCTCGATTTTGAGTCGAGTCCGTCTACCAATTCCGGCACGCTCCCGCGACGGCGACTTTACGTGGGGAGGAGCTTCAGGGCTCGACGCGCCGGATCGAAGCGCCGACGCGGTTGAGCTTGCCTTCGAAATCGGCGTAACCACGGTCGAGGAACTCCAGACCGCGGACGTTGGTGATGCCATCGGCGGCCAGTCCCGCCAGAACCATCGCCGCCGAGGCACGGAGGTCGGTGCCCTGCACAGGAGCACCGCTGAGGCTGGCCACTCCCTCCACCAGGGCGGTGTTCCCCTGCATGCGGATGTCGGCGCCCATCCGTTGCAGTTCAGCCACGTGCTGCAGACGATTTTCGAAAATGTTTTCCACCACCATGCTGGTGCCCCGGGCCGTGGCCAGCACGCTCATGAACGGGGCCTGCAGGTCGGTGGGAAAGCCTGGGAAGGGTTGGGTGCGCAGGTCGACAGCCTGGATGTGCTCGGCGCGCAGCGTCATGCCCTCGCCGTCGGGAATCAGCTCGCAGCCGGCATCAACCAGTTTGGTGAGCACGGCGCCGAGATGATCGGGAATCACAGGGGTGACCCTCAGGGCCGAGCGGGTGATGGCGGCAGCCAGCAGGAAGGTGCCGGCTTCGATGCGGTCAGGGATCACGGCGTAATCGGCCCCGTGCAGGCGATCCACGCCATCAATCACGATCGTGGGGGTGCCAGCACCGCGGACCCTCCCCCCCATGGCATTGAGCAGGCCGGCCAGATCAACCACCTCAGGCTCAAGTGCAGCGTTCTCGATCACCGTTTCACCCTCGGCCAGGGCAGCGGCCATCATCAGGGTTTCGGTCGCGCCGACACTCGGGCATTCCAGGTGAATGCGACCGCCGCTGAGACGCTGACTGCGGCCCGGCACCGCCGCCGAAACCACTCCATGCTCAATGCTGACCTGGGCTCCGAGGGTCTTGAGGCCCTTGACATGCTCACTGACAGGCCGTGAGCCGATCTGGCAGCCACCGGGCAGAGGCACCTTGACGATGCCCATGCGTGCCAACAGGGGGCCGATGCAGAAGAAGCTGGCCCTGAGGCTGTTGACCAGCTCGTAGGGAGGAGTCGACAGGCTCAGGTGGCTGGCGTCGAGCTCCACCCAGTCGAGCCCTCGGCGGACCTGCACACCGAGGGCGGCGAGGATCTCGCCCATCGCGGCGATGTCGGTGAGGGGGGGGACGTTGCTCAGACGAAGGGTGTCGCGGCTGAGCAGGCAGGCCGCCATCAGCACCAGGGCGGAATTCTTGGCCCCACTGACCCGAACTTCGCCGGACAACCGACGGCCACCACTGATCTCCAGCTGAGGAGCGAGCACGGCGGTGGGTGTCGGAGCGACGGTCAGGGTCATGGCGTTCGGTCCGACTTTTGGTCACGGAATCTTGGCAACCAAGCCGGCGACCGTCTAGGCGTCCGCACGAGGAACTGTCATGGTTGGTCGCAAGTCTGCCTGACCGTTGCCTCTGCAGGGGTCTTTCGCTGGTCGGTGCGCCCCTCCGTGATTTAAGGTTCCACGGTCGCTTCGGCGGCACGCCAGCGGATGTGGCGGAATTGGTAGACGCGCTAGTTTCAGGTACTAGTGGCAGCAATGTCGTGGGAGTTCAAGTCTCCCCATCCGCATTTTCCCTCAGCCCACGCCCTCCCTTCACGCCCCTTGCCGGGGCAGTGCTTTCAACCGTGGTGGCGCCTCACCAATGATTGTCATCAAGATCACGAACTCGTCTGAGGTCGTCGCCAAGAAAATTGGCAAGTTTCTGGAGAGTCTTACCCCTGATGGCATGGATGAATCCACCATCGAAGACATCGTGATGGGTCGTCTGGTGGAGAACCTCAGCAGTGAGGGCATCGAGGGAGAGGTGGCCTCGATACGCGGCATCGATCTGGAGGAGTCCGGTGTTCTGATCAAGGATCCGATGCATGTGCGCCGCCGACAGACGTTCTGAGCCCAGCGGAGCGTCCGTTGAGGCCCCGCTCTCGCCGGCTCCAGGGCTGATCACCAGCCGCCGAAATCCTCTGGTGGCACGCTTTCGTGCCCTGCACCAGCCCCGTGGCCGACGGGACCAGGGGCTGCTGCTGCTGGAGGGAACCCATCTGCTCGAAGAAGCCCTGCGTCTGGGCTTGCAGCCCCGGCAACTGCTGGCCAGTCCCAGCTGGATCGAGCGCCACCGGCCACTGCTGGTGGCCCATCCGGGGGCTCTGGCGGTGCTGCAGCCCGTCTCAGGGCCGGTGCTGGAGGCGGTGGCCACCACCGCCCACCCCGATGGGGTGGTGCTCACGTTGCCGTGGCCGGAGCCGACGCCTCGCCCTCGCTGCGATTTCGTGCTCGCGCTCGATCGCCTCCAGGATCCCGGCAACCTCGGCACCTTGATGCGCACTGCCCTGGCGGCGGGCGTGGAGGAGCTCTGGCTGGCGGAGGGGGCTGATCCCTGGCAGCCCAAGGTGCTGCGTGCCTCCGCCGGCGCGGCCCTGGCGCTGCCCTGCCGCCGGCTCGAGCAGTTGCTGCCTCACCTGGAAGCCGCCCGCTCGGTGGGTGCCCAGGTGGTGGCCTCGGTGGTGGCCGGCGGGATGCCCTACTGGCAGTTCGACTGGACCCGCCCCACGGTGCTGCTGCTAGGCAACGAGGGCTCCGGGCTGGCCCCGGAGTTGCTGGCGGCCAGCAGCCATCAGGTCACCATCCCCCACAGCGGGGCGGTGGAATCCCTGAATGTGGCGGTGGCCGCGGCGCCGCTGCTGCTGGAGCGCTGGCGTCAGCTGACGGGGGAGAATGCCGGACAACAACCGCAGCAGCCCAGGTGAGCGACGCCAGTGCAGCCAACTTTGATTTCGATCTGATCGTGATCGGTGCCGGTTATGGCGGCTTCGACGCCGCCAAGCATGCTGCCGACCATGGCCTGCGTACGGCGATCGTGGAATCGCGCGACATGGGCGGCACCTGCGTCAACCGTGGCTGCGTGCCCTCCAAGGCCCTGCTGGCCGCCAGCGGCCGGGTGCGGGAGCTGGCCGATGCCGAGCACCTGCGCGGCTTCGGCATCCATGCGGCTCCGGTGCGCTTCGAGCGCCAGAAGATCGCCGACCACGCCAACCAGCTGGTGACCACGATCCGCACCAACCTCACCAAGACGCTGGAGCGAGCGGGCGCCACGATCCTGCGGGGCAAGGGCCGGCTGGAGGGATCCCAGCGGGTGGCGGTGCGGGAAGCCAGCGGCATCGAGCGGGTGTATTCCGCCCGCGATGTGATCCTCGCCACAGGCTCCGATCCCTTCGTGCCCCCCGGGATCGAAACCGACGGCCGCACGGTCTTCACCAGCGACGAGGCCATCAGCCTCGAGTGGCTGCCCCGTTGGATCGCGATCATCGGCAGTGGGTACATCGGCCTGGAATTCGCCGACGTCTACACGGCCCTCGGCTGTGAGGTCACGATGATCGAAGCGCTCGATCGGGTGATGCCCACCTTCGATCCCGACATCGCCAAGATCGCAGCCCGCAGGCTGATTGACGGCCGCGACATCGACGCCCGCTCCGGGGTGCTGGCCAAGACGGTGACCCCGGGATCACCGGTGCGGATCGAGCTGGTGGAGATGGCCAGCCGCGAGCCTGTGGAGACCCTGGAGGTGGATGCGGTGCTGGTCGCCACCGGCCGGGTGCCCGTGAGCAAGGATCTCAATCTCGAGAGCGTCGGCGTGACCACCAACCGGGGCTTCATTCCAGTGGATGAGGCCATGCGCGTGATGGTGGATGGCAACCCCGTGCCGCACCTCTGGGCTGTGGGCGATGTGACCGGCAAGATGATGCTGGCTCACACTGCCGCCGCCCAGGGGGGCGTGGCGGTGGACAACATCCTGGGTCATCAGCGCCTGATCGATTACCGCTCGATCCCGGCGGCCACCTTCACCCATCCCGAGATCAGCTCGGTGGGGCTGAGCGAAGCCGAGGCCAGGGAGCAGGCTGCCGCCGAGGGCTTTGAGCTGGGTCTCGTGCGCAGCTACTTCAAAGCCAACTCCAAGGCGCTGGCGGAACTGGAAAGCGACGGTCTGATGAAACTCTTGTTCAACCGCTCCAGCGGTGAGGTGCTGGGCGCCCACATCTACGGTCTGCATGCCGCCGACCTGATCCAGGAGATCGCCAATGCCGTGGCCCGCCGCCAGAGCGTGCGTGAGCTGGCCAACGAGGTGCACACCCACCCCACCCTGAGTGAAGTGGTGGAAGTGGCCTACAAGCAGGCGGCCGGGGCCCTGGCCTGAGGAGAGCACGTCACCGTCGGAAGGGGCGGGCTCAGCGCTCCTACGATCGGAGTCCCGCTTCCGCTTTCGCCAGTCCTTGGAGATCCGTCGTCGCCCGCCAAATCCCCCCGTGCGGGTGGCCCACCTGCAATACGGCATTCCCCATGAGGAGGCGGCCCCGCGCCACATCCTCGAGGAGATCGTCTGGGAGAAGGACCGGGAGGTGACAGCCTCGCGCGAGCGTGTGCCCCTCGAGAAGCTCAAGCGGCAGGTGGCCGATCTTCCCCCCTGCCGAGACTTCGTGGCCGCCCTGCGTGCCAGCTGCCGCAAACCGGCTGTGATCGCCGAGGTGAAGAAGGCCAGCCCGAGCAAGGGCGTGATCCGAGAAGACTTCGACCCCGTGGCCATCGCCCGCGGCTACCAGGCCGGAGGGGCGAGCTGCCTGTCGGTGCTGACCGACAAGGCCTTCTTTCAGGGGGGCTTCGAGGTGCTGGTGGAGGTGCGGCAGGCCGTGGACATTCCCCTGCTCTGCAAGGACTTCATCCTCACCCCTTACCAGCTCTACCAGGCCCGTGCCGCCGGGGCTGATGCCGCCCTGCTGATCGCCGCGATCCTCTCCGACCAGGACCTCATCTACCTGCTCAAGGTGGCCCACGCCCTGGGGCTGGCGGTGTTGCTGGAGGTGCATGACGCCCCCGAGATGGAGCGGGCTCTGGCGCTGGCGGGTGTGGCTCTGATCGGGATCAACAACCGCGATCTGACCAGCTTCCACACCGATCTGGCCACCACCGAGGTGCTGATGGCCCGCTACGGCCAGCGTCTGCGGGAGCGGGGAGCGCTGCTGGTGAGCGAATCGGGGCTGACCAGCCGGGATGATCTCGACCGGGTGATGGGTGCAGGCGCCGATGCGGTGCTGGTGGGTGAGGCACTGATGCGCCAGGCCGACGTGACGGCAGCCCTGGACGCTCTGATCGGAGCCTGAGCCCAGATGGGGCCACCTCCTTCGGCGAGGCCCGGTGCCGTTGAACGGGGGATCCGGTCACACCGGCCACAAAAAACCCCCGCATGGGGCCTGCACGCTGGGTGGAGGCTCGATGCGGAGGTAAGCGATTCGGGGGAGGCTTGAGGCCGGGCCTGGCCCATCGCCTGGTGAAGGCGTGAACTCAGACCTTGCGGCTGTAGAACTCCACCACAAGCAGTTCGTTGATCTCGAGGGCCACCCACTCGCGCTCGATCCGTCCCGTCACCTTGGCGGTGAGCTTGTTCTTGTCGAGTTCGAGGTTGGGGGGGATGTTGGCCAGACCTGGAAACTCCAGGTTTCCTTCAGCCAGCTGACGGCTGGCTTTGCGTTCCCGCACGACAATCACATCGCCGGGGCGGCACTGGTAACTGGGCACATCGACCACGCGGCCATTGACGGTGATGTGGCCGTGGTTCACCAGCTGGCGGGCGCCGGGCACCGTGGGGCCAAAACCGAGGCGGAAGCAGATGTTGTCGAGGCGGTTCTCCAGCAGCTTGAGCAGGTTGGTTCCGGTGGAACCCTCCTGGGCGCGCGCTTTCTTCACGTAGCGGACGAGCTGGCGCTCGGAGATGCCGTAATTGAAGCGAAGCTTCTGCTTTTCTTCGAGGCGGATGGCGTATTCGGAGCGCTTGCGACGGGCTTGGCCGTGCTGACCGGGTGGATAAGACCGCTTGGCGGACTTACGGGTGAGACCGGGGAGGTCTCCCAAGCGCCGCGTCACCCTCAGGCGAGGACCGCGGTAGCGAGACATGCAGACAACAACAAAGGACGGGGGTGGAACGAAGCTCAGGGCGGCCGTGGGCCGGTCCTTCCGGGGAGCATGCTGGAGGCATCCTCCAGGCATCCGGTCGTGCAACGCCAGTTGTCGATCTTATCCGTTGGCTTCTCCAGCCTCAGCCGCGCCATCCAGCTGGCCCTGCTCGCTCTGATCGCCGCCTACCGCCGCTGGCTCTCGCCGCTGCTGGGTCCCCGCTGCCGCTTCATTCCCAGCTGCAGCGCCTATGGCCTTGAGGCGATCCAGCGCCATGGCCCCTGGCGAGGTGGCTGGCTCACCCTCAGGCGCCTGCTGCGCTGCCACCCCTTCACCCCCTGCGGTTGTGATCCGGTGCCCGAGTGAACAGTTCTGTGCCCCCCCTGCCGGCTCTGCTGCTCTACAGCCGCGATGGCTGCTGCCTCTGCGAGGGGCTCGAGGAGCGTCTGCGGGCGCTGGTGCCCCCTCCGCCACTGGATGTGGTGAATGTGGATCACGATCCGGAGCTCCAGGCCCGCTACGGGCTGGAGGTGCCTCTGCTGGCGGTGCTGCGGGATGGACAACCTCGGCTGTTGCCCCGGGTCGCGCCGCGGCTGGCGGGTGATCGTCTGCAGCGCTGGCTGCGGAAGTGTCTGGCGGAGCTGCCCGCCCCGCCTCAGAGCACTTAAAACTGCCCAACTCCATAGCGCCGGCTCCCGTTCCTGGAGCTGACCTCCTCCATGTCCCAGCTGCTCCATTCCCTTCTGCAGGACTGCGCTGTGGCGGTTCCCGCCCAGCTGCCCGATGCCGTTGTCACCGGCCTGAGCTGTGATTCCCGCCACATTGCCGCCGGCACCCTGTTCATCGGGCTGCCCGGCGGGCAGGTGGATGGGGGGACCTTCTGGCCCATGGCCCTGGAGCGGGGAGCCGCGGCGGCGGTGATCGGGCCCGCGGCTGCGGCCCAGTGTCCCCCTGGGCAGTCTGATCCGGTGCTGGTGCTGGAGGAACCACTTGCGGAATGGGCCGGTCGCCTGGCGGCCTCGTTCTGGCAGGAGCCCAGCCGTTCCCTGGGGCTGATCGGAGTCACGGGCACCAACGGCAAGACCACCACCACCTTCCTGATCGAGCATCTGAGCGCCGGCTGTGGCCAGCCCACGGCGCTGTTCGGCACGCTGACCAACCGCTGGCCGGGGCACAGCGTCACGGCGTCGCACACCACCGCCTTTGCCGATGTGCTGCAGGAGCAGCTGGCCAGGGCGGTGGCGGCCGGTGCCCGGCTGGCGGCGATGGAGGTGAGCTCCCACGCCCTCGATCAGCGACGGGTGGCTGGCTGCCACTTCGCCGGGGCGGTGTTCACCAACCTCACCCAGGACCACCTCGACTACCACCCCTCGATGGAGGCCTACTTCGAGGCCAAGGCCGGGCTGTTCTCCCCTGCGCGGCTCGATGGCACGGCCGTGGTGAACGTGGACGACCCCTGGGGGGCGCGGCTGGCCGAGCGCCTCGCGGAGCCGCTGGGGGAGAGGCTCTGGCGCAGTTCCCTGGCCGCGGTGGATTCCGGATCGGAGGCCTCAGCCCCGGCCGAGCTGCGGCTGGAGGATCTGGTCTTCGCCCCCGATGGGGTGAGCGGCACGCTGATCACACCCCTGGGGCGCGGAGCGTTCCGCTCCCCCCTGGTGGGCCGCTTCAACCTGATGAACCTGCTTCAGGCGGTGGGGGTGCTGCAGCAGCAGGGCCTGCCCCTCGAGAAGTTGCTGGAGGCGATCCCCAGTTTCCGGGGTGTGCCCGGCCGGATGGAGCGGGTGGTGCTGCCCCAGGCGGCTGACCTCCCGGCGGTCTTGGTCGACTATGCCCACACCCCCGATGGTCTTGAAAATGCCCTGGCGGCCTGCCGTCCCTTTGCCGAGGGCCAGCTGGTCTGCGTGTTCGGCTGCGGCGGTGACCGCGACCGGGGCAAGCGTCCCCAGATGGCCGCGATCGCGGCGCGGCTGGCGGACCGGGTGGTGGTGACCTCCGACAACCCCCGCACCGAAGATCCCCAGCGCATCCTCGACGACGTGGTGGCCGGCATTCCGGCCGGCACCGACCTGATGGTGGAGGGGGACCGGGCCAAGGCGATCGCCGCGGCCGTTGCGGCGGCCAACCCCAGTGATCTCCTGCTGATCGCCGGCAAGGGCCACGAGGATTACCAGATCCTCGGCACCACCAAGATCCACTTCGATGACCGTGAGGAGGCGGAAAAGGCCCTTCGCTCAAGGGTGGGCTGAGCCGGGCTGCAGTGACAGGGACGTTGATGTCTGAGGGAACACGCTGCCGGAACGCCCCCGGGCCAGTACGTTTGCCCCGTCCGGTTCTTCAACCCACCGTTCCATGTCTTCACCCGTGCCCATGTCGAGGAAATTCCTCGCCGAGTTGATCGGTACGTTCTGGCTGGTGTTCGGTGGCTGCGGCAGTGCCGTTCTCGCCGCCGCCTTCCCCTATGACCAGGCCGGAGCCAATCCCCTCGGTCTCGGTTTCCTCGGGGTCTCGCTGGCCTTCGGCCTCACCGTGCTGACCATGGCCTACGCCATCGGCCACATCTCCGGTTGCCATATCAATCCGGCCGTCACCTTCGGCCTCTGGGCCGGCGGCCGCCATCCAGGCTCGCAGCTGCTCCCTTACATCGGTGCCCAGGTGCTGGGCGGTCTGATCGCCGGTGGTCTGCTGCTCGGCATCGCCAGCGGCCGGCCCGGCTTCGAACTCACCGGCAGCAACCCCCTGGCCACCAATGGCTTCGGTGCCCACTCCCCCGGGGGGTATGGCCTGCTGCCGGCGCTGATCATCGAGGTGGTGCTCACCTTCATCTTCCTCCTGGTGATCCTTGGCGCGACCCACAAAGATGCGATCAAGGACCTGGCCGGCGTGCCGATCGGTCTGAGCCTGGCGCTGATCCACCTGATCAGCATTCCGGTCACCAACACCTCGGTGAATCCGGCGCGCAGCACCGGCGTGGCCTTCTGGGTGGGTGGCGATGCTGTCGGTCAGCTCTGGCTGTTCTGGCTGGCTCCGATCGCCGGTGCCCTGCTGGCCGGCTGGGTTCAGCGTCACCTGCTGGAAGGTCCCAGCGACTGAGTGATCAGCTGTCCCGGCAGGGCGCGGTGAGCTCGGCAAGGACCTCCAGCAACCTCTCCAGGTCCTGCTCACTGGTGGTGATGTGGGTGCAGGCCCGCAGGCAATCGGGGTCGTCGAGGGTGCGCAGCCAGATCCCCTGCTGCCCCAGCCGGCGAACCAGATCCCCCGGTTCCATCCCGTCCACCACGAAGCTCACCAGCCCCGCCGGCGGGGGCTCCTCCAGCAGGGGGCGGATGCCCGGCAGGCCGCGGAGGCCCCGCCAGAGGCTGTGGCTGCGTTGCTGAATCAGCGCCAGCCGCTGCGGCGCCGGAGCCACGGCTTCCAGCAGCTCGAGGGAGGTGCGCAGCCCCGCCAGCAGGGGGGCGCAGGAGGTGGCCACCTCGAAGCGGCGGGCATCGCCATGCCAGGCACTGGCCCCGTCGGTTTCGCTGGCCAGGCTTCTCCAGCCGCCCATGGTGGGTTGGGAGTCGGTCAGCATCCGTTCGGAGAGGGCCACGCCCCCCAGCCCCTCCGGTCCGCAGCACCACTTGTGACCGGTGAAGGCATAGATGTCGGCCAGCGCGGCCGCACCCCCCGCTCCGGCTTCCGCCAGCGCCAGGCTTCCCACCGACTGGGCCGCATCCACCAGCAACCACGGATGGCGTGGGTGCTCGCCCAGCCGCTGGGCCACGGCCTCGATCGGCATCAGCTGGCCGCTGTTCCAAAGCAGGTGCGAGAGCACCACCAGGCGGGTGCGGGGGGTGAGGGCGGCCTCCAGCGACTGGAGCACGGCCGTTTCGGTGGCTTCAGGGCCGTGGCGAAGATCCTTCACCTTCAGGGCGGCGATCGTGAGCCCTTCGCGGCGCGCCAGCTCCCGGCAGGCGGCCACCACCCCCGGGTGCTCGGCGTCGCTGATCAGCAGTTGATCGCCCGCCTGCCAGGGCAGGCCCCAGAGCGGCAGCACGCAGCCGCTGGTGACGTTCTCAGTGAGGGCCAGCCGCTGGGGGGGCACGCCGCAGAGCGCGGCCAGGGTTCCGCGCAGGCTGCCCAGCTCCCGCTCCAGCCAGGGCCAGATGTCGCCGGTGAAGGGACCCAGCTCCTGGATGCGACGCCAGCTGGCGGTGATCGCCTCAAGGGATGGTGCGGGGAGCGGCCCCTGGCCGCCGTAGTTGAAGTAGGTCTTGTTGGCCAGGGCGGGCATCAGCTCCCGCAGGGCTTCAGCGTTGATGCAGGGGCGAGCCTTTCTCGTCAAGGAAAACAATTAACAGGGCCTTGAAGCATGGCAGCGGCTCCGCTCAGCGCTGGCGAGACGATCAGGCCACAATCAAATCCGGAAGAAGGATCATGCTTAATGCCTAAGAATACGATTTAATATTAATACCAAAAAGTCTAAAATCAGGAGATCACGAGCGTGTCCCCATCGCATGAGTGCCCTTTCATTAAAGGGACAGGTAGACCCTCGCCATGGTCAAGGCTCTGGAAATGAAACGCCAGGAGCCTTCAGAGCACCTGGCCCACCATCACCGCGGCGATGGCCGAGAAGAGGGTGATGCCGAGGGCGGTGAGGGGGTTCTGTCCCTGGGCCACGGCAAAGCTGGTGACAACGCCGGCTCCGAGGCAGGCGACGACGATCTGGGTGGCGGCGGAGGGGCGATCCACAGGGGAGGGGACGACTGAGGCGCACCGTAGGGAGCCTTTTTGCGGGGATCTGAAGGTCTCCGGGGTTTCGTTACGGGGGGTTGGGGTTCGTTACAGGGCGACACCCTCCCGGGTCCAGCGGTGGGCCCGTCGTGATCAAGCAGTCAGAGAGCCCACGTCCTGATGTCCGCTGGGCGCCTGCTGCGCTCCGGCTGGGAGTGACGACCTTTTGCGAGGCGAGGCGCGACTGAGCCTTGGAGGCTGGCTTGGTTTCCGCGCAGGGTTTCCAGAGAAAAGCGTTGCGATCGTGCGGCAACGACGGCGCTGTCAGGAGGGCTACACGCGCCGTTGGCAGAGCTCCACCAGCGTGAGACCGTCTAGGGGAACGGCAAGGACCAGGACCCATGGCTGGTGACCGAGAGCAGGATCTCCATCTCCTTGACGCGTGGTGGCGAGCTGCCAACTACCTGGCGGTGGGGATGATCTACCTGCGGGAGAATCCCCTGCTGGCGGAGCCGCTCCGTCCTGAACACATCAAGGCCCGTCTGCTGGGGCACTGGGGATCCAGTCCTGGACAGGCCTTCATCTGGGCCCATGCCAACCGGGTGATCCGACAGCACGATCTGGAGATGATCTATCTCTCGGGTCCGGGCCACGGGGCTCCGGGGGTGCTCGGGCCCACCTACCTCGATGGCAGCTACAGCGAGGTGTATCCCGACAAGTCGCAGGACGCCGAGGGGATGCAGCGCTTTTTCAAGCAGTTTTCCTTTCCCGGCCACATCGGCTCCCACTGCACCCCGGAAACCCCGGGCTCGATCCATGAGGGCGGCGAGCTCGGCTACGTGCTCTCCCATGCCTGCGGCGCGGTGTTCGACAATCCCGACCTGATCGCCCTGGCCTGCGTGGGCGATGGCGAGGCCGAAACCGGCCCCCTGGCCACCTCCTGGCACATCAACAAGTTCCTCAATCCGATCAGCGACGGTGCGGTGCTGCCGGTGCTGCATCTCAACGGCTACAAGATCGCCAACCCCACCCTGCTGGCCCGCATCCCCTCCGAGGAGCTGGTGAGCCTGATGCGTGGCTATGGCTGGGATCCGATCCTGGTGGAGGGGAGTGAGCCGATGGCGATGCACCGCGCCATGTCCGAGGCCATGGACCAGGCGGTCAGTGCCATCCAGCGGGTGCGCCGGGAGTGCAGAGAGAGCGGTGAGGCCGTGCGGCCTGCCTGGCCGATGATCGTGCTGCGCTCCCCCAAGGGCTGGACCGGCCCCAAGGAGCTGAACGGCAAGAAACTGGAGAACTTCTGGCGCTCCCACCAGGTGCCGCTGCCGGCGCCGAACAAGGATCCCGAGCAACTGATCATGCTCGAGGCCTGGCTGCGCAGCTACCGCCCGGAGGAGCTCTTCGACGCCGGGGGTACCCTCAGGCCCGAGTTGCAGGCCCTCTCACCCACCGGCTCGCGACGGATGGGCTCCAGCCCCCATGCCAATGGCGGCAGGCTGCGTCGAAGCCTCCGGCTGGCGCCGATCGAGGCCCATGCCGTTCATGTCGAGCGGCCAGGCCAGAGTGAGCATGAGAACACCGCACCCCTCGGAGCGCTGCTGCGCGACACAATCCTGCGCAATCCCGACTCCCTGCGGGTGTTCGGCCCCGATGAAACGGCCTCCAACCGGCTGCAGGCCATCTATGAGGTGAGCAAGAAGGTCTGGATGGAGGAGTTCCTCCCCGAAGACCTCAATGGCAGCGAACTGGCCCGCGAAGGCCGGGTGGTGGAGATGCTCTCCGAGCACACCCTGGTGGGAATGATGGAGGGTTATCTGCTCACCGGTCGCTACGGCTTCTTCCACACCTACGAGGCCTTCGCCCACGTGATCGCCTCGATGTTCAACCAGCACGCCAAGTGGTTGGAATCCTGCAACCTGCATGCCACCTGGCGAGCGCCGATCGCGCCCTGGAACTGCCTGATCTCCTCCACCGTCTGGCGGCAGGATCACAACGGCTTCACCCACCAGGACCCCGGCTTCATCGACCTGGCCGGCAACAAGAGCGGCGATGTGGTTCGGGTCTACCTGCCGGCCGATGCCAACTGCCTGCTGGCGGTGGCTGAGGAGGCCCTGGTGGAAACGAATGTGTGCAACATCATCGTTTCCGACAAGCAGAAACATCTCCAATATCTCACTCTGGAGGAGGCCCGCAGCCACGTGGCCAAGGGCATCGGCCTCTGGAGCTGGGCCAGCAGCGATCACCGTGGCGATGAACCCGATGAACCCGACGTAGTGATGGCCTGTGCCGGTGATATCCCCACCAAGGAAGTGCTGGCGGCGGTGGAGATCCTCCACCGCGAGGTTCCCAAGCTGCGCATCCGGGTGATCAATGTGGTCAAGCTGTTTGCCCTCACCCAGCCGAGGGAGCATCCCCATGGTCTCTCGGATCGGGATTTCGACAGCCTGTTCACCACTGAAAAGCCTGTGATCTTCAACTTTCACGGTTACCCGTGGCTGATTCACCGGCTCACCTACCGCCGCACCAACCACCACAACATCCACGTGCGCGGCTACAAGGAGAAAGGCAACATCAACACCCCGCTGGAGCTGGCGATGAACAACCAGATCGATCGCTTCAACCTGGTGATCGATGTGATCGACCGGGTGCCAGGCCTCGGCTCCCGCTCCGCCCACGTCAAGGAGCGAATGAAGGAGGCGATCCTCGGCCACCGCAACTACGCCCACACCCACGGGATGGATTCCCCTGATGTGACCGACTGGCGCTGGTCGTTGCCCAGCCCGCTCTAGAAATGGATGATCTGGCTTCCCCCGTGTCCACTGCGGGGTCGGTGCTGGTGCTGAACGCGGGCAGTTCCACCCTCAAGGCGGGGCTGTTTGCCGCTGATGGCCACTGCCTGTGGAGGGAACAGCGCAGCTGGCAACCGTCCTCCGGAGCCATGGAGCCGGTGCTCGACGCCTGGTTGCCCGCCGCCCTGCGCGCGTGGGATGGGGATCCGCTGCTGGCGGCCCACCGGGTTGTCCATGGCGGCGAACACTTCACCACTCCCACGCCCTTGACTCCCGCGGTGCTCGACACCCTCGAGGAGCTGATCAGCCTGGCGCCGCTGCACAACGGTCCGGCCCTGACTCTGATGCGCTGGCTGAGTCACTGGCGGCCCCAGCTGCCTCAGTGGGCCTGTTTCGACACCGGGTTTCACCGCACCCTGCCGCCGGAGGCCAGCACCTATGCCCTGCCCCTGGCCTGGAGGGCCAGGGGACTGCGCCGCTTCGGTTTCCATGGTCTCAACCATGAGCATGTGAGTGAAACCATCAGCCGTCGCTGGGCGGCTGCCTCGGGCAAGCCGACCGGACCGTTGCGCCTGATCAGCTGCCATCTCGGTGCCGGCTGCTCCCTCTGTGCGATCAAAGGCGGCCGCAGTGTGGCCACCACCATGGGCTACACGCCACTGGAGGGCCTGGTGATGGCTACGCGCAGCGGCTCGATCGATCCGGGGCTGCTCCTGCATCTGCTGCGGGAGGGTCTGACGCCCGAGCAAGTGGAGGCAGGGCTGCAGGGGGAGAGCGGTCTGCTGGGGCTCTCAGGCCTCAGTGCCGACATGCGCCAGCTGCGCCAGGCGGCAGCGGCCGGCCATGACGGCGCGCGCCTGGCCATCGCTGTGTTCCGCCACAGCCTGCTGGAGGGCATCGGAGCGATGGCGGCGAATCTCGGGGGTGTGGATGTGATCGCCCTGACCGGCGGCATCGGCGAGCACGACGAGGCGCTGCGCCTGGATCTGGAGGCCTCCCTGGGCTGGCTCGGGACCTTCGAGCTGGTGCGGGTGCCGGCGGATGAGGAAGGGCTGATTGCCCGCCGCTGCCTTGCGGCCCACAAGGCTGCAGGCGAGGCGAACCTCTGAGCGCCCCTCAGCGCAGCAGGCGAGAGGCGGGACGGGCCCGTCCGCTGCTGGCCCACTGCTTCAGGGCCTCCAGCTGCTCGCGGGCCGTGCGCGAGAGGGGGACGAGGTCACTGGCGGCCGCTATCAGGTCAGCTTCGCCGAACTCGCGATGCCCCGCAAAGGCCAGGTGCATGGCCTCCACCACGGTCTGCTCCAGTTCTGCGCCGGAGAAGCCCGCGGTGCGATCCACCAGCACATCCAGGGGAATCCTGTGATCGGGGCGGCGGCGGCGCAACTGCAGATCGAGAATGGTGCGTCGTTCGGAGGCGTCGGGCAGATCGAGCAGAAAGATCTCATCGAAGCGCCCCTTGCGCACCAGCTCAGGCGGCAGGCTCTCCACTCCGTTGGCGGTGGCCACCACGAACACGGCCGAGCGCTTCTCCGCCATCCAGGTGAGCAGGCTGGCGAGCACCCGCTGGCTGGTGCCTCCGTCGCTGCGGCTGTCGCCACCGAAGCCCTTGTCGATCTCGTCGATCCAGAGCACGCAGGGGGCCATGGCCTCAGCTCTGCGGATCATGTCGCGGGTGCGGGCTTCGCTGGCGCCCACCAGCCCCGCGAACAGCCGCCCCACATCCAGGCGCAGGAGGGGCATGGCCCAGCTGTGGGCGATGGCCTTGGCCGTCAGTGATTTTCCTGTGCCCTGGGGGCCCACCAGCAGCACCCCCCGGGGCAAGGGCAGGCCATAGGCGGCGGCTTCGTCGCTGAAGGCCTGCCGCCGCTGCTCCAGCCACTGCTTGAGCGCTTCCAGGCCACCGATGTCAGCGGGGCTGGCTTCGGTGGGGCAGTACTCCAGCAGTTCACTGCGGGCGATGGCCTGGCGTTTCTCCTCCAGCACCTCCGCCAGGTCCGGTTCCCCCAGCTGGCCGCGCCTGGCCAGGGCGCGCGCTGCCACCTGGCGGATGCGCTGTTCGCTGAGGCCACTGCAGCAGTGGGTGAGCTGCTCGAGCACATCGGAGCTGAGGGGGTGGCCGCAGGCCTGGCCGATGCTCTCGAGCAGGGAGCGGATCTCACCGGCATTGGGGAGGGGAAGGTCGAGGATGGTCAGGCACTCCTCCAGTTCCCGCGGCACCTGCCATTCCGGCGCGGTGATCACCAGCGTGCGTGGTTTCTGGCGCAGGCTGGCGGCCAGGTTGCGCAGACGGCGGCCGATGCCGGGGTCGTCGCAGTAGCGGTGGAAATCGAGCAGCAGCAGGATCGCCGCCTGATCCGGGGGCAGGCTCTCGATCGCCTCCAGTGCTCCCATCGGATTGCGGCTGGCCTCGCCCTCGCGGTTCGGCAGACCCTGGAGCCCCTCGACGAAATCCCAGCGCAGGAGTGTGCGCTGGCCAAGGCGCTGGGCGGCGCGTTGCAGCAGGGCGGCGATGCGCTCCTCTTCGGGGCTGCGGATCCAGAGGATCGGCGCCCGGGCCCGGATCAGCAGATCAAGCTGGTCAGCCCACGACTCGCTCATCGCCACTGGCGCAGGGCCGACCAGCGCGGATCGATGGCCTCCGCCGCGCTGGGCCCGCTGGAGGCTGAGCCCGCAGGCTCGCTGGGATCTGGCGGCATGGCCGGACCGGGGCAATCGGGGCCACAGCGGTTCTGCAGGGGCAACCGCAGGCTGAGTTGCTCGAACAGCCAGCGGGCCGGATCGAAAGTGCCGAGGGGGTCCAGGCTCTCGATCAGTTCGTCATTGGCGGCGTCATCCCCCAGCTGATCGGCCTCGCCCAGCCAGAGCCGCTCCTCCCCGCTGAAGCGGAGAGCGTGGTTGTAGTTGCTCAGGCAGCGGTCGCAGCAGAGGGTGACAACGGTTTCGGCCTCCCCCTCCACCTCCAGCACGGGGTCGGCATGGTGGGCGCTCAGCCAGCCCCGCACCGGAGTGAGGCTCTCGAGATCCTCGAGCCGCTGATCGACGCTCCACAGCCGGGGGGCCTGCTGCACGCGGAGTTCCTGAAGCGGCACAGGCCGCAGCCGGGATGGTTCAGGCAACGGCGAGGGACGCCGCCTCATCACTTCTTGGCCTTGGGCTCGAAGGGGAGTCGCTCCCCGCCACCGCTGCTTGCGGCCACTGCCACGGTCTGCTGGGTGAGCTGCTGATCAAGGATGTCCTGGAGGTTTTCAGGCAGAGCTTCCCGGCTGAGAAGAAATGTCTGCAGGGCCTGGAAGATGTTGGCCACCACCATGTAGAGCAGCACACCTGCAGGCAGGGGGAAGAACAGGAACATGCCGGTGATCATCACCGGGGTGATCTTGTTGGCCGTCGACTGCTGCGGGTTCGGCGGCATGCCAGCTCCCGAGAGAATCTGGGAGATGAACAGGCTGGCGCCGAAGGCTCCCACCAGGATGGCGATGTCCCAGTTGACGGCCCCATCGGTGTAGAAGCCCACCTGGCCCAGAGCCTTGATGAACAGGAACCCGCTGCGGGCGGCCAGGCCAGGCACGGTGGCCTCCACGGTGGCGTCACCAGGGGCGAGGGCCTCGATCAGCCCTGACTCGCTGACGCGCACCACCCCTTCACCCTTGCTCACACTCCAGGCCGGAACAAACTTGGCTCCGTCCTCGACACCCTCGAGCGCGTTGGCGAAGGGCTGCCCGTCCTTGGTGTGCAGGTTGACCTGGACCTTGTCTCCGATCCCCAGTTTGGTGCCGGCCTCGAGGCTGGCGATCACCGGCACGTGGCTGGTCTCGGTGATGAAGATCGAATGGCTGGCGCTGTTGAAGGGTTTGATCTCCACCGCGGCGATCTGGTCGGCTGGCAACACCTTCAGATTGAGGGTGTAGGGCACATCGGCGAAGGGTGAGCCGCGCAGGGTGGCGAACAGGGCGAAGAGGATCGGCATCTGCACCAGCAGAGGGAGACAACCGGAGAGGGGGCTGCCGAATTCCTTCATCAGCTTGCCCAGCTCCTCCTGTTGCTTCTGGGGGTTGCTGGCGTAGCGGCTCTTGATTTCCGCCTGGCGCTTCTGCATCACGGGCTGGGCGATGCGCATGCGACGGGCGCTGCGGATGGAACCCGCGCTCAGGGGGAACAGGGCCAGCCGGATCACCACGGTGAGGGCGATGATCGCCAGCCCGTAACTCGGCACCAGCCCATAGAAAAAGTCGAGGATTGGAAGCAGCAGGTTGTCGGAGATGTAACCGATCACAGCGGGGAGGCGGCGGAAGGGTGAGGGGTTGGCACAGTGTGCCCGAGCAACTGGTTGGCGCGTCCGACATGCGGTGGAATCCGCTCGGAAGGCGCTGGGCGGGCGATCTGGAGGCGGGGGTCAGGCACTGGCCGCCTGCGGGTCAGCGAATCCCCTGTTGTCAGCGGCTGCTTTGCCACCGCCCCTGACGGCCATCCGCTCAAGGATGTAGGCCTCGGTTTCGCGGAAGCGAGGGAGTGAGCGCATCTCAAGCTTGGAGCCGTCGTTGAGCACCAGGACCATGTCGCCCCAGGCGCCGAAGCCCCGTGGCACCGAGCGCACTTCACGCACCTGGCTGTAGACCACCTGGGTCCGATCCCGTCCCAGCCAGCCACCGCTGACGGAGATCCGCCGACTGGTGATGCGGAAGCGCAGCCACAGGGCCCGCACGATGGCGCCGACAGCGAAGGGGATGCCGATCAGGGTGAGGCCGAACAGCAGGTTGAGGAGCAGATCTCCGCGGGCCGGGCCGCCTTCGTAGAACGTGGTCTCAGTCACCTCAACGGTCATGGACTCAGTCCTGCCTTGTGGAACAGCTCCGAACATTCTCCCAGCAAGGCCTCGGGACTGACGTCGAGGCAGCCGGGCTTGAGGCTGATCAGCAGCCAGAGGCCCTTGGGGCTGCAGGGCCAGTGGGCGCAGCGCTGGCTCAGCCAGCCGTGCATCAAGCGCCTCAGCCGGTTGCGCCGCACCGCCCGTTTGCTCACCTTGGTGCTCACCACCACGGCACAGCGGCAACCCTGCAGGGGAGCTTTCCCCAGTGGAGGACGCAGCAGGGAAGGCTCGCCGACCACGGAGCGCAGGACCAGGTAGGTGCCGTGAACGCGGCGGCCTTTTCGGTAGAGGTGATCGAAAGCCTTCTCGCCCCGCAGGCGCTGTTCCCTGGGCAGGGCCATGGGGCGATCCCCGTCGCTTCAGCCTCAGACGGCCAGGCGAGCCCGACCGCGGCGGCGGCGGGTGCGGATCACGCGGCGGCCGGTGTGGGACCGCATCCGGACGCGGAAACCCGACACCCGCTTGCGCTTACGGCTTGTTCCTTCCAGGGTGCGCTTGGTCATGGTGCGTCTCGGCGGCTGGCCTGTTGTCGATCAATCAACTTAACAGCCAGGGTCAGTCGATCCCCGGGTCGATCTGGATCAGCCAGCTGCCCAGGTAGCCACCGAAGGGCACATCACCAGGGGCCTGGGCGAGGGCGTTGAACTGGTACATGCCGATGTTGAAGGGATTGAACAGCGACATGTAGACGCCGATGGTGCCATCAACTGGGACCGGACGTTCGGGGAAGATCTCGATCGATTTGCCGTTGCCATTCACTTCGATGACGGCAGGAATCGTTTCCTTGCAACGGGTGCGCGAGAGCATCCCACCTTCCTGCATCACACAGAGCTTGACTTTATCGGGGTCGATTTTTGAGTCGAAGTTATCGGGGACGGAAACGGTGAGTTTGAGCATGGCCGTCTTGCGATCCTTTGGCCTCAGGATCAGGTAATACTCCGACCGCTTCAGGCGGGAGGTGTCGGTGACGAAGTAGTAGAGCCGGCGATAGTCCTTGTTGTTGTCCCAGCGGAACTCCAGCAGACTGGGGGTGCCCTGAGCCAGGACAGAGGTGGGAGCGATCCAGGCTCCCGCGCCGGCCAGCGCCGCTCCCAGACCCATGCCCGCGGCAGCCATCAGCAGGCCGGCGCGGCTCGGCCAGGTGCTCCTCAGTCGGCGCAGCCGTTGTTGCAGGTTCTGTCGGGTCATGAAGGAAAGGCAAGGGGCGGGAAGCGCGAAGCGGGCCCGGTGTTCTCTGGATTGTCGGCCCGCGCCATCGGGGCATGTCCCTCGGGGGTGCAGCGGCGCAGCTGTCAGTTGTGACCGGATCTGTCTGGCCGCAGCCGCGCCGCCTCCCTCAGGTAGGGGTGCAGCGGGGGACGTCCGGGCTCCATCCAGGCGTGGGCCAGCAGTCGGATGCAGCGGGGCAGATCGCCGGCCACGGCCATCTGCTGACAGTCGAGCAGGGCGACCCCGTCCCAGCCCGGCTGCCGGCGGGCGACCGCGGCTGGAAAGCCGGCATCGAGATCGGCGGTCACCGAAAAGGTCACGGACAGCATCTGGCTCCCGCTCAGGCCATTGCCGGCGATCAGACTGGCCAGCAGTTCGCTCACCGCCTCCTCGATGGCTGCGGTGGTGTTGGCAATTGCGGTGGTGGCGCCCCGCAGCGCCCGTAACTCCAGGGCCTCCGTCATGGCCGCCAGAGCCAGAGCGGTTGGCCGCACCAGGCCAGCTCCAGGCTGAGGGCCTGCTGCAGCCCCCCCAGCAGGTTGCGGCCAGGAATCAGGCCCGCCAGACGTCTCTGGGGCTTGCCGAACAGCACGGGCTGAGTTTTCTCCTCATCCAGGCCGGCGAGCTGCGCCACCAGTCGGCGGGCATGTTCCTCATCACCGAGTTCGTCGATCAGACCCAGCTCCATGGCCTGGGCGCCGCTGAACACCCGCCCGTCGGCGAAGCCACGCACCTCGCTTTCGCTCAGCCCACGGCCACTGGCCACCGCTGCGACGAACTGCCCGTAGCTGGAGTCGATCAACCCCTGCAGCAGCAGCCGCTCATCGGCCGTGAGGGCCCGGTCCGGCGAGAGGATGTCCTTGTAGAGGCCGCTCTTGACGGTCTCGAAGCTGATGCCGATGCGCTCCAGCAGCTTCGAGATGTTGTTGCCGCGCAGGATCACGCCGATCGAGCCGGTGATCGTGCCCGGGTTGGCCACGATCTTCTCCGCGGCCACCCCCACGTACACCCCTCCGGACGCGGAGATGTTGCCGAAGCTGGCCACCACGCGGCACCCTTTGCTGCGCAGGCGGCCGATGGCCGCATGGATCTCCTGGCTGTCGCCGACGGTGCCGCCGGGGCTGTCGATACGCAGCAGCAAAGCCGGGAATTCCCTCTCCTCCACTTGCCGGAGGGCCTTGACCACCCGCTCCCGGGTCGGGCCAGCGATCGCCCCCTCGATCACGATCCTCGCCATGCTCTTGCGGGACTTGCGGCGCCAGGGCCAGGGCATGCGATGCAGATCGGAATGGCTGGATCTTAAAAAGGTCACCGTCGGCCGCTTCGATGACACCCCCGCTGCGCTGGCTGTTGATGCTGTTGCCCTTTGCCCTCTGGGGCACGGCGATGGCGGCGATGAAGCCCCTGCTCGAGAGCGCCGGTCCGCTCACGATCGCCTGGATGAGGTTGCTGCCCGCTGGCCTGGCGGTTCTGGCTGTGGCGCGACTGCAGAAGCGTTCCCTGGGGGTGGCCGTCTCCGACCGACCCTGGTTGCTGGCCTTCGCCCTGGTGGACGGCACCCTGTTCCAGGGCCTTCTGGCCCGTGGTCTGGAGAGCACCGGGGCCGGGCTGGGCTCGGTCCTGATTGATTCCCAGCCCCTGCTGGTGGCCCTGCTGGCCCGCAGCCTCTTCGGCGAAGCCATCAATCCGGTGGGCTGGTCGGGCCTGCTGCTGGGCCTGGCCGGCATCGCCTGTCTGGGGCTGCCGGCGCCACTGCTGCGCCACTGGTGGCTGGATGGACCGGAGGCTCTTGGGCTGCATCCCTGGAGCCATGGCGAAACCTGGATGCTGGGGGCGGCGGTGGCCATGGCCTTCGGCACCGTGCTCTGCCGCTACGCCAGCCGCGGCAGCGATCCGGTGGCCGTCACCGGCTGGCACATGCTGATCGGCGGGGTGCCCCTGCTTCTGGGTTCCCTTGGGATCACAAGCCTCGATGCCGCCGCGACTCCCTTCTGGCCCACCTGGAGTGCCCTCCAGTGGGGGTTGATGGCCTACGCCAGTCTGCTGGGGAGTGCCCTGGCCTACGGACTGTTCTTCTGGTTCGCCAGCCGCGGCGATCTGACCGGGTTCACGGCACTCACCTTCCTCACGCCCGTGTTCGCTCTGCTCTGCGGCCTGCTTCTGCTGGATGAGCGCCTGCGGCCACTGCAGTGGTTCGGCTCGGTGCTGGCGCTGGGCTCGGTGCTGCTGATCAACCAGCGCCAGCGGTTCTGGCGCCGGGTCGTGCCCGATCCGGGGTTGCAGCCATGACGGCCCCCTGGCGCCTGCTGGTGGTGAGCACACCAGTGGGGGCGCTCGGCTCAGGCGGCGGTGGCGGCGTCGAGCGCACCCTCGAGAGCCTGGTGGCCGGCCTGATCGGCCGTGGACACCAGCTCACGGTGCTCGCGGCCGAAGGATCGCGGCTCTCCAGCGCCTGCCGGGCTGCCCGGCTCTGGACAGTTGCGGGAGTCGATCAACCCAGCTGGCAGCACCAGCGGCGTGATGCCCCCGTCCAGATTCCGGCTGCCGGGCTGTTGCCCGCCTTCTGGCGCCAGGTCCAGGCCCATCAGGGGGAGTTCGATGCGGTGCTGAACCTGGCCTACGACTGGCTGCCGTTCTGGCTCACCCCCCTGCTGGGTACCCCGCTCTTTCACCTGGTGAGCATGGGGTCGGTCGCCACGGTGATGGATGAGGTGATCGAGGCGGTCGCCCGAGAGGATCAACGTCGGCTGGCTTTCCACACCAGGGCCCAGGCCTGCGATTTCGATCTGCCCACCCCGCCGCTGGTGGTGGGCAATGGCTTCGACCTGGAGGCCTACAGCTTCCGCGAGCGCTCCGATCCCCAGCCCCTGCTGGGCTGGGCGGGCCGGATTGCGCCGGAGAAGGGGCTGGAGGATGCGGCTGCGGTGGCCGCCAACCTGGGAGAACGGTTGCTGGTCTGGGGAGTGCGTGAGGACCCGGCCTATGCCGCCGCCGTTGAGGCCTCGGTACCCCCTGGAACGCTCGATTGGCGTGGCTTCCTGCCCACGGCCGAGCTGCAGCGGGAGCTCGGCGGCTGTCGGCTGTTGCTGAACACGCCCAAGTGGAACGAGGCCTACGGCAATGTGGTGGTCGAGGCCATGGCCTGCGGTGTGCCGGTGGTCGCCTACGCCCGGGGTGGCCCCGGCGAGCTGATCGTGCCGGGGGTCACCGGGCTGCTGGTCCCCCCCGACGACGTGGCCGCGCTGACATTGGCGGCCCGGGGCGCCGCCGGGCTGGACCGCTCCGCCTGCCGCCGCTGGGTGGAGCGCCACGCCTCCCGGGAGGCCTTCGCCCGCCGGATCGAGGACTGGGTCCAGGGAGGTCTGCGCCCGGCCTAAGTTCGCAGCCACTCACGCGCCATCCGTGTCCCCTTCCCGTTCCCCGGATGGGGGCCGACCTGCTCCTGGCCACTGGTTCGTGCTGGGTCTGATCCTGGTGCTGGGCATCGCCCTGTTCCTCTGGCAGCTCGGCGCCACAGGGCTGGTGGATGAAACGCCTCCGCTCTTCGCCGCCTCCGCCCGGGCCATGGCCGAAAGCGGTCAGTGGCTGATCCCCCATGTCAACGGGCTTCCCCGCTACGACAAGCCGCCGCTGATCTACTGGCTGATGGGGCTGGGCTATGGGATTCCGCTCCAGGATCAGTGGAATCCGCTGGGGACCTGGGCCGCCCGTCTGCCGTCGGCCCTGGCGATGATCGCAGTGATGCTCAGCCTTGGGCACACCCTGCTGCGCTGGCCCCAGTCCGGCAACGGGCTGCGCTCGGCCTGCACCGCCCTGGGGGCGGCCCTGGCCTTTGCCCTCTCACCTCTGATCCTGCTCTGGGGACGGATCGCGGTGAGCGATGCCCTGCTCACAGGCTGCCTGGCTGTGGCCCTGCTGCTGTTCTGGCAGTGCTGGGCGGAACCCCGCCGCCCGGTCTGGGCGGGTTGGATCGTGCTCGGTCTGGGGGTCCTGGCCAAGGGACCGGTGGCCCTGGCTCTGGCGGGTCTGACCCTGCTGCTGTTCGGCCTGAGCCAGCGTCGCCTCGGGGCGCTCTGGCGGCGCCTGCGGCCGCTCCCGGGGCTTGCGCTCACCGCCCTGGTGGCTCTGCCCTGGTACGTGGCGGCGCTGGCGGTGGAGGGGGAGGCGTTCTGGAACAGTTTCTTCGGCTACCACAACCTGCAGCGCTTCACTTCGGTGGTGAACCAGCACCTGCAGCCCTGGTGGTACTTCGTGCCGGTGCTGCTGGTGGCCAGCCTTCCGTTCACCCCCCTGTTGCTGCTGGGATTGCTGAGGACCCCGGGTCGGTGGCGCCGATCCTGGAGCGAGCCCGACGCGCCAGGGGCCTCCCGGCTCCCTGGGGCGGGCTCCCTGGCCAGCTATGCCGCCTGCTGGCTGCTGGCGGTGCTGATCTTTTTCACGCTGGCCGCCACGAAACTGCCCAGTTACTGGTTGCCCGCTACGCCGGCTGCAGGTCTGTTGATCGCCCTGGCCGCCGCCGAGGGGGGGCGGGCCAGCCGCTGGGCGCTGGGGGCCTCGGTGGCACTGATGGGGCTGCTCACCTTGGTGCTGGCGCTCTCTCCCCGATGGATTCCTCTGATCAACGATCCGGAGATGCCGACCCTGCCGGCGGAGTTGCTGGCCAGCGGCCTGGTGCTGCGGGCGGCGCTCTGTTTCGGCCTGGCCACCCTGGCCGGCTTCTGGCTCTGCTGGAAGCCCCGGCCCTGGGGGCTGGTCCCCGCTCAGCTGGCCATCGTGCTGTTCCAGCTGGTGGCGGTCCTGCCGATGTGGAGCCTCGGTGACGGGGTTCGGGGCCTGCCTGTCCGGACGGTGGCCGAGCAGGTGCGGCTCCAGCGCCGGGGCTCCGAACCCCTGGCGATGGTGGGCATCCTCAAGCCCTCCCTGCATTACTACACGCGCCAGGTGGTGCTCTACGAGGGCATTTCCCCAACGGCCCTGGTGAACCTGGCCGATCGACTGAAGCGGGAACACCGCCAGGGATTCAGCCCCAGCTCTGCACAGGATCAGCCCACGGTGCTCGTGGTGATCGACGAGGGCACGGCCCGGCGGGCCCATTGGCAGGGCCTGGCCCCCATCGAGCTGGGCCGCTCCGGGCTCTACCGGCTCTGGCGGCTCGATCGGACCAGGCTGGAGCGGCGGGCGGCTGAGCTGCGGGCCCGGGGACTGGCGCCGATCTGGCAGCGTCCGGTGCCTGAGCGCTACTGAATTCCAGCGTCACCGGGGTTGCGGCGACAGAGGCCGCAGTGTCCCCAGCGGGCCAGTTCGCCAGCTGGGGCGGGGCTGTGGCAGGCCGGACAGACCCCCAGCCCATGCACGTCCACGCGACTGGGATGGCTGGCCCAGACCCTGGCGGTGTCTTCACTGCCCGGCAGACCGGTTGTGCTGGCCTGATGCTGGCGGAAGCGCAGATCACGGACCGGAAACCCGGATCCCCTCAGGGCTCCGAGCAGTTGGTGGCGGTTGTATCGCAGGGCCTGTAACCACTGGGGGTGCTGGGCGCCCACGGTGAGCACGCCGCCATGGAGGCTGAGAGGGCGGCAGTGGGGGGCAAGCTGGTTTCCGGCAATCCGAGGCCAGGCCTGCCAGAGGGCCGCCAGGCTGCCCGCCCGCCGCCACTCATGCTGTAACTCCTCCAGGCACGACGCCACGGGGACGATCGGCGCCGGCGGCGCTGGCCTCAGTACCTGAACGTTGCCGATCAGGCGCACCTGATCCCGTGGAGCCCTGCCCATCAACCGAGGTTAGGCAGCAAGGGTGCGGGCAACCGTCCGTGGTCTCACGGTCCACAGCGGCTACCCTCCGAATTGCTCCCGCCTCGACCCATGGGCTTCTTCGACCGGCTCAGCCGCCTGCTGCGGGCCAATCTCAACGATCTGGTCAGCAAGGCCGAGGATCCCGCCAAGATTCTCGATCAGTCCGTGGCGGACATGCAGTCCGACCTGGTGAAGCTCCGCCAGGCCGTGGCCACCGCCATCGCCAGCCAGAAGCGGATCCAGAACCAGGCCGAGCAGGCCGAATCCCAGAGCCGGACCTGGTATGAGCGGGCCGAGCTGGCCCTGAAGAAAGGTGAGGAAGATCTCGCCCGCGAGGCCCTCAGCCGCCGCAAGACCTACCAGGAGACGGCCACCGCTCTCAACAACCAGCTCAGCAGTCAGGTTGGCCAGGTCGACACCCTCAAGCGCAGCCTCACGGCGCTCGAGGGCAAGATCGCCGAAGCCAAGACCAAAAAAGACATGCTCAAGGCCCGCGCCCAGGCGGCCCAGGCCCAGGAGCAGCTCCAGAGCGCCGTCGGCAACCTCGGCACCAACTCCTCGATGGCGGCCTTCGAGCAGATGGAGGAGAAGGTGCAGGCTCTCGAGGCCCGCAGTCAGGCTGCAGCGGAACTGGCTGGCGCCGATCTCGAGAGCCAGTTCGCTGCTCTTGAGGGAGGCAGCGATGTGGATGATGAACTCGCCGCGCTGCGCAACCGCCTCGAGGGGGGAGCCGCCTCCGAACCGCTGCTTCCCGTAAACGCGGAAACGCCCAAGCTGGAGCCTGTCCAGGCGGCCCAGGTGGACGCGGAACTCGAGGAGCTCAAGCGCTCGATCGACAAGCTCTGAGCCCTGGGAGCGGATTCTCCCCCGGTGCTCGCTGCTCACCTCCATACAATCCCTGCAGCTGATCCGGGTCCGTGGCCGTTGCCGTTTTCACTGATGCCAACTTCGAGGCCGACGTGCTTTCTGCCTCCGGCACCGTTCTTGTGGACGTGTGGGCCTCCTGGTGCGGCCCCTGCCGTCTGATGGCTCCCCTGATGGACTGGGCCGCTGCCGAGTACAGCGGCCGACTGGCGGTGGGCAAGCTCGAGGCCGATCCCAATCCCGTCGTCCGCGACAGCCAGAAGATCCAGGGTCTTCCCACCCTGATCCTCTTCCGGGACGGCAAGGAACTGGCTCGCCATGAAGGCGCCATGGCCAAACCCCAGCTCAAGGCCTTCCTGGATGCCCATCTCTGAGCGGGTCACCCGGCTGGGGCAGGGGGTCTTCGCTCGCAACGACCGCCGCAAGATCGCCTACGCCCAGGGTCTGCTGAACCCGGAACTGGCCCGGGGGCTGGCGCCGCTGCTCGATCTTTCTCTCGGCTCCACCGATCTGGCTCCACCGCCCGTGGCGCTCGAGGCCATGGTTGCGGCCCTGAGCCGACCCAGCAGTGCCTCGTACTGCCTCCATGGCGCCACCCTGCCGTTCCGCGAGGCGGTGGCGGCCTGGGCGCAGCGTCGCTTCGGCGTGGCCGTTGATCCCAAACGTGAGGTGCTGCTGCTGGTGGGCTCCCAGGAGGGCACGGCCCACCTGCCCCTGGCGGTCCTCAACCCCGGCGAGTCGGCACTGCTGCTGGATCCCTACTACCCCTCGCACCGGGGTGGGCTTCACCTGGCCTCGGCCCAGACCACGTTGCTGCCCCTGCACGCCGATCAGGGCTGGCGGCCCCGCTTCGAGACGATCCCCCTGGCCACCTGGGATCAGCTGCGACTGATGGTGCTGGGCTTTCCCCACAACCCCACCGCCACGGTGGGGGAGCAGGGGTGGTTGGATCAGGCCGTCGAGCGGGCCCAGCGCCATGGCTTCGTCCTGGCGCACGACAACCCCTACGTGGACCTTGCCCTCGAAGGTGAGGCCCCTGCGTTGCTGCGCAATCCCCACTGGCGCAGCTGCGGCATCGAGTTCTTCTCCTTCTCGAAGAGCTGGTGCCTCGGTGGCTTTCGCCTGGCTTTCGCCATCGGCGCCGAGCCCCTGATCACCGCCCTGCGTCAGCTCAAGGGGGTGGTGGATTTCAACCAGTCGCTGGCGCTGCAGGCCGGGGCGATCGCTTCCCTGGAGCAGGCCCCCCAGTGGCCGGCGCAGCTGCGGGAGGTGTACCGGCTCCGCCGCGACCGGATGGCCGCGGCCCTCGAGGCCCAGGGGTGGCCGGTGCAGCGGCCCTCGATGGCGCTCTACCTCTGGCTGAGCCTGCCTGAGCCAGCCCGGGCCCGGGGGCTGGATTCAGAGTCGTTCTGCGCAGCCCTGCTCGAGGGCACCGGCGTGGCTCTGACCCCCGGCAACGGCTTCGGCCCCAGCGGGGAGGGCTGGATGCGGTTGGCGCTGGTGCACCCGGTGGAGCAGCTGGAGGCGGGCGCCGGCAGGATCGGCACCTGGCTGCGCTCCCTCGATGCTGACTGAGCACTCAACTTTGAAGGGGTCATGATCGGCAGGATTCAGGCGGCCCGGCTGCAGCTGAGCTCCCCGGAATCTCCCCAGACCTCACGGCCACCGGCGCTGCCCTGGCGGTTGATCTGGCTGCCCTGTTGCGGCAGCACCGAACAACAGCTCGAGCAGCGGTTGGCAGTGGGCGAGCGGCCACCGCTGGCGGTGCTGGCCGGTCGCCAGCGCTTCGGTCATGGCCAGAGGGGCAGGCCCTGGGTCTCTCCGCCGGGTGGCGTCTGGATCAGCGCGGCCCTGCCCTGGCCGCCGGAGTCCGCCACCGCTGCTGCGCTGGGACTGGCGGTGGCGGTGGGTCTGGCCCTGCAGCTCGAAGCGCTCGGAGTGAGCGTTCAGCTCAAGTGGCCCAACGATCTGCTGGTGGACGGTCGCAAGCTGGCGGGCCTGCTGCCGCGACTCAGCCTGCGCGGAACCACGATTCGCCTGGCCAGGGTGGGTATCGGTCTCAATGGCCGCAACCGGGTGCCGGTCGGGGCCATCAGCCTGCGCGAGGCCCTGGGGCGGCGCACCCTGGCCAGCGGAGTGCCTGCCCTGACGGCCCGGGTGCTGGCCGCGCTGGAGTGGGCCGTGTTCCGGAGCCCCAGTCCCGAATTGGTGCGGGCCCTGGCGGAGCACCGTTTGCTGGTGCCCCCCGACGGGGTGGTGCACCGCCAGGCGCGCTGGCAGGTGGAGGGCTTGAGCGTGGACGGCGGTCTGCTGCTGAGCCGACCGGGAGAGCGGACCCTGCTCTGGCGCAGCTTCTGATCGGCCGCTGGAGCGCGAGACAGTTCCGTGGCTGCCCACCGCCAGACTTTTCTAAGCTCCTTCTGTTTCGCACGGTTCTCGGTTTGCGTCGCTACTCCTGGCACACCCGCCTGTTGCTGGGCTCCCTGGTGATGGCATCAACGCCCCTGGGCCTGGCCCAGCTGCAGCCCCCGTCCGAGCTGGGGGTCCCTGCTGAACCGCCTGTGCCGGCCGCACCACCCCAGTCGCCGCCTCCGCGCGCCCTGGCGTCACCCCGCCTGGCGAATGACACCCCCGCGCCACTGAAGCCAAGCTTCGATCAGGTGCCCCAGGCCCGTCCCCGTCGCTTCGACCAGTCCCTCGATGATCTGGTGCGTCAGGGGGTCGTCACCCCCGCGGAGCGCAACCGGGTTGAATCCGCAGGGGCCCTGCAACCCGGCGAACTGCCTGCCCACCGGCAGGCCTGCAGCAGTGGAGCCCTCTCTGAGCAGGAGTGCCGCACCGGTGTGTCCGTGCGCTGGCGCGGCCGCAATCCTCTGGCTGCGGAGCGTCTCGTCAACGGCCAGCCCTCCGGAGCACTGATGGCGGGTATGGGCCGCCTCGGCAGCAATGGCCTGCCCCTTCCTCCGATCACCGTGCCCGTGTCGGCCCTGCTCTCCGGCGCCGGCGGCAGCTTCCGTCTCAGTGATGTCTTCAGAGTGACCCCCAGGCCGGCGCCCCTGGCCGGCAATGGCAACCGCCGCCTGCTTTTTCCCCTGATCGGCTCTGCCGTCACCACCAGCAGCTTCGGTTGGCGGCTCCATCCTGTTCTGGGCAGTTGGCTGATGCATGCCGGCAAGGACCTGGCCGCTCCGGAGGGCACCCCCGTGGTGGCAGCGCTTTCCGGGCGGGTGGTGAGCAGCGGCGTGGCGGGGGGCTATGGGCTGGCGGTGGAGATCGAGCACACGAATCCCCTGCGTCGCACCCTCTACGGCCATCTTTCGGAGCTCTATGTCAAAGAGGGTGAATTGGTGAAGCAGGGGACCGTGGTCGGACGCGTGGGCAGCACGGGTCTGAGCACTGGCCCGCACCTCCATTTCGAGCTGCGCCTGCCCGATAGCGGCGGCTGGGTGGCGATCGATCCCGGCATGCTCGATCCCGGCGGAACGGCGCTGGGTGGCCCTGATGCCATTGCCCTGCTGATGGGCCAGCTGTTGCAGAGCCTGGAGCGGCCCGCGGTCCCGGCTGCCGGCTGAATCCTGTGGGCTGCCTCAGTCGGCGATGTGGCCGTCGCGGAAGTGAACGACCCTCTCGGCCCGTGCGGCCACGTCGTCTTCGTGGGTCACCAGCACCACCGTCATCCCCTGACGATGGAGGTCGTCGAAGATCTCCAGCACCTCCTGGGTGGTATGGGAATCGAGGGCTCCGGTGGGCTCATCGGCCAGCAGCAGTGCTGGCTGGTTGATGATCGCCCTGGCCACAGCCACCCGTTGTTGCTGGCCTCCTGAGAGTTCGTTGGGTTTGTTGCGCAGGCGCTGGGCCAGGCCGACCCGCCCCAGGGCGGCGGCGGCCCGCTCCCGGCGTTCCTTCGCTGGTACCCCCGCGTAGACCATCGGCAGGATCACATTGTCGAGGGCGCTCAGGTGCGGCAGCAGGTGGAACTGCTGGAACACGAAGCCGAGGCTGCGGTTGCGCAGGTCCGCCAGGGCATCGTCATCGAGGTGTTCGACGGGGATTCCTCGGAGCAGGTAGCTGCCGGAGGTGGGACGATCCAGGCAGCCGAGAATGTTCATCGCCGTGCTCTTGCCGGAGCCCGAGGTGCCCATCACCGCCAGGTAGTCACCCGGCTGCACGGTGAGGCAGAGGTCGTCGAGGGCGCGCACCTCCGTGTCACCGGCGCCGTAGATCTTGCTGATGTGATCGAGACGGGCCACCGGACCTGGGTAGGCCTCTGGCGGACGGTTGGACGTCTCCTGGAGCAGGCTCAGGCTGCTCATCCCAGGGCGGCCACGGCGGACTCACTGGCTGCGATGGCGTGCTGAAGCATCGGCGTGCCGGCCACGGCGGAATTGGCCCAGGTGAACAGCGGATTCGAGAGAATGCCTCCGATGGCGGTGACCAGCACGCAACCCACGAGGGCGGCCCGCAGGGGTTGCATTCCCGTCAGGCTCCAGCTGATCTCGGGGTAGGCCTTGACCACGTCGGAGGCCTCCTGAGGTTCTTTGACCACCATCATCTTGATCACTGAGATGTAGTAATAGATGGAGACCACCGAGGTGATCAGACCGACAACCACCAGCAGGTATTGCTGATCGGCCCAGCCGGCGAAGAAGAGGTAGATCTTGCCGAAGAATCCCAGCATGGGGGGGATACCACCCAGGGAGAGCAGGCAGAGGCTGAGGCCAAGGGTGATCAGGGGATCTTTCTGGTACAGACCGGCGTAGTCGGAGATCCGGTCGCTTCCTGTGCGCAGCGAGAAGAGAATGATGCAGGCGAAGGCGCCCAGGTTCATGAACAGGTAGGCGGCCATGTAGAGCACCATCGCCGCGTAGCCGTCCTCGGTGCCGCAGACCAGACCGATCATCACGAAGCCCGCCTGGCCGATGGAGCTGTAGGCCAGCATCCGCTTCATTGAGGTCTGGGCCAGGGCCACCACGTTGCCCAGGGTCATGCTCAGCACCGCCAGCACGGTGAAGAGCACTTTCCACTGGGCATCGAAACTCTCGAAACAACCCACCAGCAGGCGCAGGGCCAGGGCGAAACCCGCCGCCTTGGAACCCACCGAGAGGAAAGCCACCACCGGCGTCGGGGAGCCCTCGTAGACATCCGGCGTCCACTGGTGGAAAGGCACCGCCGCGATCTTGAAGGCCACCGTGGCCAGCACGAACACCAGGGCCAGGGCCGTGACGGGGGTGGCGCTGGTCTGCAGGGCCACACCCACTGCCTCGAGGCTGGTTTCACCGCCGGTGAGGCCGTAGAGGAGGGAGGCGCCGTAGAGGAACACCGCCGCCGCCGCCGAACCCACCAGCAGGTATTTGAGCGCCGCCTCACCGGAGCGGGCATCCCGCTTCATGTAGCCGGAAAGCAGGTAGCTGGAGACGGAGAGGGTTTCCAGGGAGATGAAGATGCTCACCAGATCGGTGGCACCACAGAGGAACATCGCTCCGAGGGTTGCCGCCAGCAGGATGGCGGCGTATTCGCCCACGGGCGTACCGCTGCGCTCCACATAGCGCCAGCTGATCAGCAGCGAGAGCAGGGTGGAGGCGGCCACGACGCCGCGGAAGGCGATGGCCAGGTTATCGGCCAGGAAGGAGCCGAGGAAGGAGGGCTCCAGAGGGGCGTCCCACTGCAGAGCCAGCAGTACCAGGGCGGTGCCCAGGCCGCCGTAACAGATCGGTGGCACCCAGCGGCTGGCCGCCTCCTCCCCGGCCAGATCCACCAGCAGGCAGGCCAGTAGAGCCACCAGCACGGCGCTTTCAGGGGCGATGGCGCCGGCGTTGAGCTGCAGGGCCGTGATCGCCGGCGCTCCTCCACCGGCAAGGGCGCAAAACACCGTCATCACTGGTCTACGGCAGGGCGTGATGCTGCGGACTGTAGCCGCGTTGGCAGGACATGTTTGGCAGCCTGGCCCCTCGATGCGATAAAGAGGGAACCGGTTTTACGCCTGCCTGTGGCGCACACGCTGGTCATCGTCGAGAGCCCCACAAAGGCCCGCACCATCCGCGGCTACCTGCCGAAGGATTTCCGTGTCGAGGCGTCGATGGGCCATGTGCGTGACCTGCCCAACAACGCCAGCGAGATTCCGGCCGCCCACAAAGGGGAGAAGTGGGCCAATCTCGGCGTCAACACCGCCGAGCAGTTTGAACCGCTTTATGTGGTTCCCAAAGACAAGAAAAAGGTGGTCAAGGAGCTGAAGGAGGCCCTCAAGGGTGCCGATCAGCTGCTGCTGGCCACCGATGAGGACCGGGAGGGGGAGAGCATCAGCTGGCACCTGCAGCAGCTGCTCAACCCCAAGGTGCCCGTCAAGCGGATGGTGTTCCACGAGATCACCAAGGACGCCATCGGCCGAGCCCTCGATCAGACCCGTGATCTGGACATGGAGCTGGTCCATGCCCAGGAAACCCGCCGCATCCTGGATCGGCTGGTGGGGTACACCCTTTCGCCCCTGCTCTGGAAGAAGGTGGCCTGGGGACTTTCCGCCGGCCGGGTTCAATCGGTGGCGGTGCGGCTGCTGGTGCAGCGGGAGCGGGCCCGCCGGGCCTTCCGCAGTGGCTCCTACTGGGATCTCAAGGCCCGTCTGGAGCACGACAGCAGTGGCTTTGAGGCCAGGCTCACCCATGTCGGTGGCGAGAAGATCGCGGGCGGCTCTGATTTTGACGAGACCACCGGGGCGCTCAAGGCCGGAAGCAAGGTGCGCCTGCTGGAGGAATCCGAAGCTCGCAGCCTGCGCGAAACGGTGCTCAGCCAACCCTGGCGGGTGGCCGAGGTGGAGGCCAAGCCCACCACCCGCCGGCCGGTTCCGCCCTTCACCACCAGCACCCTGCAGCAGGAGGCCAATCGCAAGCTGCGCCTGTCAGCCCGCGACACCATGCGCACCGCGCAGGGCCTCTACGAGCGCGGCTTCATCACCTACATGCGCACCGACTCGGTGCATCTCTCCGATCAGGCCATCAACGCCGCCCGCTCCTGCGTCAAGGAGAAATACGGACCCGACTATCTCAGCCCCGCACCGCGGCAATTCAGCACCAAATCGCGCAACGCCCAGGAAGCCCACGAAGCGATTCGCCCCTCAGGCGAGGCCTTTCGCACCCCGAAGGACACCGGCCTTGATGGCAAGGATCTGGCTCTCTACGAGCTGATCTGGAAGCGCACCGTGGCCTCGCAGATGGCCGATGCACGGCTGACGATGCTGAGCGTGGAGCTGCAGGTGGCGCAGGCCACCTTCCGTGCCAGCGGCAAGCGAATCGATTTCCCCGGGTTCTTCCGGGCCTATGTCGAGGGCAGCGATGATCCCGATGCCGCCCTCGAAGGACAGGAGGTGCTCCTGCCCTCTCTGGCGGTCGATGACCGGCCCAGCTGCGCCGGAGTGGAAGCCCTCGGCCACCAGACCCAGCCACCCGCGCGCTATAGCGAGGCCGCCCTGGTGAAGATGCTGGAGAAGGAAGGGATCGGCCGCCCGTCCACCTACGCCAGCATCATCGGCACGATCGTCGACAGGGGTTACGCCACCCTCGCCGGCAACGCCCTCACCCCCAGCTTCACGGCCTTCGCCGTGACTGCCCTGCTGGAGGGCCATTTCCCCGACCTGGTGGACACGAGCTTCACCGCTCGGATGGAGTCGAGCCTGGATGAGATCTCCACCGGCAAGCTGCAGTGGCTTCCCTACCTCACCCAGTTCTACAAGGGGGAGAAGGGCCTGGAAACCCAGGTGCAGCAGCGGGAGGACGACATCGACCCCACTGCCTCGCGCACGATCGAGCTGGAGGGCCTCCCCTGCGTGGTCCGGATTGGTCGCTTCGGGGCCTACCTGGAGGCCAAGCGGGTGGGGGACGACGGCAACGAGGAGTTGATCAAGGCCACCCTGCCCCAGGAGATCACCCCCGCCGAGCTCGACGGCGAACAGGCCGAGCTGATCCTGCGCCAGAAGAGCGAAGGCCCTGAATCCATCGGCGTCGACCCCGAAACCGGCGATGCCATCTATCTGCTGTTCGGCCAGTACGGGCCTTACCTGCAGCGGGGACAGGTGAGCGATGAGACTCCCAAACCGAAGCGGGCATCCCTGCCCAAAGGCGTCAAGCCGGATGAGCTCAGCCTCGAGGACGCTCTGGGGCTGCTGCGGCTGCCGAGGCTGCTGGGTGAGCATCCCGATGGCGGCAAGGTGCAGGCCGGTCTTGGCCGCTTCGGCCCCTATGTGGTGCACGACAAGGGCAAGGGTGAGAAGGATTACCGTTCACTCAAGGCCGAGGACGACGTGCTGCTGGTGGGCCTCACCCGGGCCCTTGAGCTGCTGGCCATGCCCAAGCGTGGGCGGGGAGGGCGCACGGCGCTTCGGGATCTGGGCATCCCGGAGGGGGAAAGCGAGTCCATCGGGGTGTTCGATGGTCCCTACGGCCTTTATGTGAAGCAGGGCAAGGTCAACGCCTCCCTTCCCGAAGGGACCGGCGCGGAGGCCATCACCCTGGAGCAGGCTCAGGAGTTGCTGGCCGCCAAGGCCGCCAGCGGCAAGGGCAAGGGCAAGACAGCCAAGACAGGCACCACCAAGGCCAGCGCGACCACGACCAAGGCCAAGGCAAAGGCCAAGCCCAAAGCCAAGCCCAAGGTCGAGGGCGCCGGCAAGCCCAAGATCCCCTCCACCACCAAGACCGGACGTCCCAGGGCCAGCGCGGTCAGGATCATCCAGGCTGGCCAGGGCTGATGATCCGCCCCCTGCCCCGTGGCCTGAGCCTGGCGGGTTTGGCCACCTCTCTGGCCGTTTCCCTGGCCGCCTGCAGCGGCACACCCCTGGGTGAGCGCCTCTCCGGCAGCTTCAGTGCACCGGCCACGCCGACCACCACCACCACCCCAGGTGCTTCCGCTGCAGGCACCCCGTCCACGGCTGCTCCAGAAGCAGCATCCTCCGGGACTCCGGCAGCGAAGCCCGTGGCGACCTCTCCCTCCGCCTCCTCTTCCGCTTCGCCCTCTGTCCCACCAGCCAAGACTGAGGCCAGCACAGCCGCCAACCCTGCCAAACCCGTCAAGCCCGCCAAGGCACCTGCCGGTTCTGCCTCCTACCGGATCACCATCAAACTGCCCACCGCTGATCCCTCCGCTCCGGCTGAGGTGGTCACCGAAGCCCTGCGGGCCGCCGGAGTGAGTTTCGAAGTGGAGACGATTGAGCGCACGCCATCCGGAAGCACTCCCTCTGCCGCTGCTGCTTCCGGTACACCCGCCGCTCCGGCTTCCAGCCCTGCCCCGGCCCCCCGCTGAGCCCCGCTGCGATGCCTCCGTCGTCTCCTCCCACCAGCCTCAGCCGCCGTCAGGCCCGCCAGCTGGTGGAAACCGCCTACCTGGCCTCCGCCACGGCCCTCCTCTGGGCGGGGCTCTATTACCTGCCCGTGGGGGGAGCTCTGTTTCGCCTGGCCCTGCCTCTGCCCCTGGCCCTGCTGCAGGTGCGGCAGGGTTGGCGGCCCGGTTGGGAGGGGGCGGTGGTGGCCTCTCTGCTGCTGGTGGCGTTGATGGGACCGATCCGAGGTCCCCTGGTGCTGTTCCCCTATGGACTGCTGGCTCTGTGGCTGGGCTGGGGATGGGCGGCGCGCCGCAGCTGGTGGCTCACCTGGGGCGTGGGCCTGCTGATCGGCAGTGGTGGCTTTCTGGTGCGGGTGGCGGTGCTCTCCTTGCTGGTGGGGGAGAACCTCTGGGTGCTGATCACCGCTGCTGCCGCCGGCGTGCTCGAGCGCCTCAGTTCCCTGCTCAACCTGGGGGTCGGGCCTGACCTGCTCCAGGTCCAGCTGATGGCCCTGGGCCTTGTGCTGGTCCAGAACCTGGTCTACGTGCTGGCCCTGCATGCGGTGGCTTACTGGATCTTTCCGCGGCTGCAGGCTCCGATCAGTGAGCCGCCCCCCCAGTTGCGCTCCCTGGTGGCGCTTGATCCCCTCTGATCTCCATTGATCACCCTCTGCGGTGACCCAGGTCAGGCCCGCCGCTGGTGCGAGCGCCTGGCCCGTGACTGGTCAGCCACTCAGGTTCTGCTGCTGCTCGCCGGCACCGACACCGCCGCGGTGCCGGGCATCTCCGCAGCCGGAGCCACCCCTGAGGTGCGTCGGCGTACGGCGGCCGCCGACGCTGAACTGCTGCTGCTCGGTCCTGGGGGGACACGACCCCATGCTCTGCCGCCCCTCCCTGCCGGGGTCAGCCCGGCCCTGATCTCCCATGTGGTCTGCCGGGAGCTGGCCCTGGTGCCGCTGGTGACGGACCTGGGTTGTCCCGTGGCCCCCGCGGTGCCCCATCTGCGCCTGGGAAGCGCCCCAGCCCGTTGCCTCAGCAGCGGGGCCGCCATGCCGCGGCAACGGGTGGAGCGGTTGGTGCGTCTCGGCCTGCGCTGGGGAGAGCGCTGGGGGGCGGCCCGGCATCACACCACCACGGGCGAGCCGGCCCCGGTGCTGATCGCCGAATGCGTGCCCGGAGGCACCAGCACAGCCCAGGCGGTGCTCACCGGCCTGGGGGTGGAGGTGGCGGGACTGGTGAGCGGCAGCCTGCGCCAGCCTGCCCATGCTCTCAAGAGCGAGCTCACCGGCCGTGGGCTGGCTCAGGCGGGACTGGGGCTGGCGGGGGTTGTCGATCCCATGGCGGTGCTGGCCGCCGTGGGCGATCCCATGCAGGCCCTGGCGGCGGGGGTGCTGCTGGGGACCGCTGGCCGGCGGGTGCCGGTGCTGCTGGCCGGTGGCAGCCAGATGGCGGCGGTGCTGGCCCTGGCCCTGGCCCTGGCCCCGCCCCACCAGCGCCCCTGCCTTGCGGAGCAGGCAGCTCTCGGCACCACCGCCTGGGTGGCCCAGGAGCCCGGCAGCAACCTCGCACTGTTGCTCGAGCGCCTTGGAGAGCGCTGGGGGATCAGCCCGATCGCCTTCGCCAGCTCCCTGCGCTTCGGCGACTGCCGCAACCCCGCCCTGCAGGACTACGAGCGGGGCTATGTCAAGGAAGGCGTGGGGGCCGGTGGTCTGGCCCTGCTCTGGGAGTTGGCCGGCCGCTCCTGCGACACCCTGGCTACCGCCTGTGATCGCGCCATGGAGCGGCTGCAGGACGGCACCTGATCACCTCCTAGGGTCCAGCGATGCAGGCCGATCCCCACCAGCTCAGCCTCTCCCTGAGCCGCCGCAGGCTGCTGCAGCTCTCCGCCCTGGGGGGGATGGGGCTACTGGGGGCCTGTGGCCGCGGCTCCACCGTGCAGCTGGTCTATGGCCGCGGCGAGTTCCCCTCCGCCTGGGCGAAGCGCCTGCCCGATCCCTGGCGGGCCCAGCCCTTGGAGGGCCCAGAGGCGGTGCTCTCGGCGCGGGGTGCGGCCCTGATGCAGCTGGGGGATGGTTGGCTGGGGTCAGCGGAGGCCATGGACTGGCAGTCGTTCGTTCCGCCTGGAACCCCTGCCGCCTCTGAACTCTGGGAGGGGCTGGCGCCCGAGGCCCAGCTGCTCACCCGCCTGTTTCGGCCTGAACCGGCCCCGCCCCTGGCCTACCCCTGGGCCTTCGGCACCTGGATGCTGGTGTTGCGCAACCGCCGCGATCTGGTGTCCCGCTCGGCAGAGGGCTGGATGCTGCTGATGGACCCCAGCCTGCGCGGCCAGCTGGTGCTGCCCGCTTCCCCACGGCTGGTGATCGATCTGGCCCTGCGTCAGCTGGGGCTTCCCCCCGGTGATCCCGCCAGCCTCAGGGATCCCCGCCTGGGCGATCAGCTCGTGGGGCTGCGCGCTCAGGCGGCTGCCCTCGATGATCGTGATGGCCTGAATCTCCTGCTCTCCGGCACAGTGGAGGCCGCCGTTTTGCCCAGCCAGCGGGTCCTGCCGCTGTTGCGCAGTGACACCCGCCTGACGGCCCTGCTCCCTGCCAGCGGCTCTGCCCTCTGGTGGAACCTGCTGTTGCGTCCGGCCCGGACCCGGGAGGTGCCGCCGCTCCGTTGGCTGCTGCAGGCCAGGGAAGCCCCCCTGCTCAATCGTCTGCTGGCGGCGGGCTGGGTGCCGCCGCTGCGCCGGGAGCTCCTGGCCGCTGCGCTGGCCCGCTGGCCGTCCGCTGTGGCCTCCCTGCTGTATCCAGAGCCGGCGGTTCTTGCACGCTGCACCTCCCTGCCGCCACTCCAGCCAGAGCAGCGTGATTGGCTTCAGTCACTCTGGGACCGCAGCGGGTCCTAACCCCAGAGCCGGCGGCGGGGCGCGGCCGCCAGGCGCCGGTGGGTGTCGTCCAGCAGGGCAGGGATCTCCAACCCGTGGGGACAGCGGGGCAGGCAGGCACCGCAGCCGCGGCAGGCGCTGGCATCAAGGGCTTCCCACCAGTGCCCGGCCCGGCCGATCAGGTTGTAGCGCTCGGCGGCAAAGACCTCCATGCCGTGGCCCAGGGCCAGATTGCGCAGGCGCAGCAGCTCCGGGATCGGCACCCCGCTCGGGCAGGGCAGGCAGGCCCGGCATTGGCCGCAGCGCTCAGCGCCGAGGCGAGCTCGGCCGTTGGCCTCCAGGTGGCTGAGGGCACTCAGTTCCTGCGCATCCAGGGGGCTGTCGCTGGCCCTGAGCTCCTTGGCCAGCTCCAGATCTTTCCTGCGCTCGGCCCCGAGGGTCAGGCTGCTGATGCCCTGGGCCAGCAGGAAGCGGTAGGCCAGGCGCAGGGGCTCCAGGGGCGCGCAGTCGGCGATCAGCTCGGGGGATGGGTCGTAGAGGCGCCCGCCCTTGTCGGCTGGGGAGATGGCCAGAACGCCCAGGCCCCCGGCGAGAGCCTGATGCGCCAGCGGCAGCCGCTCCGGATCGAACAGATGCAGATGCAGGCTGCAGAAGCTGAACCGCCCGCTGGCCAGGGCCTGCGCGATCAGGGGCCTTGAACCGTGGCTGCTGAAGCCCAGCTGACCCACCAGCCCCGTTGCCAGGGCCCACTCCAGCAGGCGGGCACCTTCGCCGCGAAGGGCCCACTCCAGGTGCTCATGACGGTTGAGACCATGCACGGCCAGGTTGTCGAGGCGGGATACCCCCAGTCGCCCCAGGCTGGCGCGCAGCTGCTCCTGGCCGCTCTGCAGGGATCCACCAGGCAGGATCTTGCTGGTGAGCACCAGATCGGCGCGTGCCCCTCGGCGACTCCCGCTGATCCGGCTCAGGGCCTGGCCCAGGTAGGCCTCGGCCGGCCCGTAGGACGGGGCTGTCTCGAGGTGGTTGATGCCGGCGTCGATCGCGGCTTCCAGCACCTCCATCATCTGGTCGGGGCTGCCGAGGGCCCGCATCGTGCCGAGGGTGAACAGGGAGACGGCCGGGCCGGTGCCGAATGGGCGCCGGGATGATCTCACGCCGCTTTCAGGAGTTGCTGGAGGACGGGGCCGGCGGTTCATCCATCGGCCCCGTGGCGGGACCGGAATCGGCCGGACCGGGGCCGGAGTCGTCTTCACCGCCCTCAGGATTGTCCTGGCGCTGGGCACGGCTCAGGTTGCGGATCAGCTCGGCGGGGCTCACCTGGTCGATGAAGCGCCGGAAATCGGCCTTCTCCTCGGCATCGGCCTCGGAATCCACCGGGATCGAGGCGTCGGCCACCACCTCCTCCAGCATCCAGATCCCGCTGCCGGTGCGCAGGGCCAGGGCGATCGCATCGCTGGGGCGGCAGTCGAGCTCACTGGTCTCGCCCTCGGAATCACTCAGCTTGAGCACGGCCCGGAACGTGGCGTCCTCGATCGTGTGAATGATCACCCGCTCCAGGCTGACGCCGCCCACGGCCATCAGCCCGGCCATCAGGTCGTGGCTGAGTGGCCGCGGGGGTGTTGTTCCCCCCAGGCCCGCCAGGATGTTCTGGGCCTGGGCCTGGTCGATCCAGATCGGCACCTGTCGGCGGCCGGAGGGATCCCTCAGCAGCACGATCGGGCTGCGGTTGGCCGCATCCAGGGCGATCCCGGCGACGCGCATCTCCACCATGGTCCTGCAGCGCTGGCCCTTTGTCCGATTATGGCCAGCAACGCCGCCCTCCCCCATGTTTACCGGTCTGGTTCAGGCGGTGGGTCGCCTGCGGCGCCATGCCCATGGCGTGACGATCAGCGGGCTGAGCGGCCTGGATCCCCTGGCCCTCGGCGACAGCGTGGCGGTGGATGGGGTCTGTCTCACGGTCAGTGGGCTGATGACGGATGCCTTTCGCGCCGATGTCAGCGAGGAGACGTTGCGACGCAGCACCCTGGCCGCCAAGGCGGAGGCCGGTGCGGCCGTGAATCTGGAGCCGGCCCTGCGGCTCTCGGACCGCCTGGGGGGCCACCTGGTCAGCGGCCATGTGGATGGGCTCGGTGAGGTGCTGGCGGTGACGCGGGAAGCCGGATCCTGGCGGCTGGAGCTGGCCTGGCAGGACGCCGCCTATGGCCGCTATGTGTGCGACAAGGCCAGCGTGGCGGTCGACGGCATCAGCCTCACGGTGGCGGGCAGCAGCGCGGCCGGGGAGCACTTCTGGATCGCCGTGATCCCCCACACCTGGCAGAGCACCACCTTGCTCGAGCGACGGGTGGGCGACCGGGTCAACCTGGAAGCTGATCTGCTGGCGAAATACACCGAGCGGTTGCTGCGCCAGGACGCGCCCCCCCGGGCTTCTGAGCAGCCGCTGGATCAGGCCTGGATGGCCGAGCATGGCTGGGGCTGAGGGGTCGAGCCAGGAACGGGCTCGGCTCTGGCGATTTCCGGAACTGGTCAGCCTGAAGACGCGCCCTAGCCTGACTGTTGTCTCCGCTGACAGGGCCGCCATGACCTCACCGTTCCCGCCCCTGCGTCCGCTTGAGCGTCAGCAGGTGGCCGCCCTGCGCACCTTCACCATCGCCGAGGGGGTGTTGATGCTGGTGCTGGGGGTGCTCGCGCTGGTGTTCCCTGTGGTGGCCTCCTTCTGGATCACCGCGGTGGTGGCCCTCGCGTTCCTCGTGGGGGGGCTGGTGGGCTGGATCGACAACCTGATCCGCTCCCGTCAGCTCAGCCGCCGCCACACCTTCTGGCGCCTGGTGGTCTCGACACTGTTTCTGGTGACCGGCGGCTGGATGATCGCCCAGTTCCGGGGTGGGCCGCTGCAGGCGGCCGACCAGGTGGCAGCCCTCTCGCTCGCCGTGGGGGTTGTTTTTCTGGTGGAAGGGCTGGTGGCGATGCTGGTGGCGATCAGCCACCGGGGTGCGCCGGGCTGGGTCTGGGGCCTGCTCAACGGCCTGGTCACGCTGGTGCTGGGAGCCCTGATCCTGTCGATGAAACTGGGTGGTCAGCTCTCTGTGCTGGGGATTCTTGTGGGGGTGAGTTTCCTGTTCAGCGGGGTCGACCTGCTGGCCTTCGGTGCCGGCTTCCACGCCGAGGAGAACTGAGTCCCGGGCCCGTTCAGTCTGCTGGGTTTCGGCCCTCAGACGCCAGCTCTGGGCAGGCCTCGTCAGGACTGCCGATGCTGCCGCCAGTGCCAGCGGGGTCGCTGTCCTGATCGCCCTCGACGGGCAGAAGCCAGATTGAGCCCGTTTCGTGGTGGATCTGAATGTGGAACTCCTGGCCGGGCTCCAGCCCCATGCGACGGGTGTAGGCATGACCGACCAGCAGGTTGCCGTTGCCATGCACGCGAGTGCGGAACTCCGCCTGTCGGCCTTTACCGGCACCGGAGCTGGCCGCGGCTCCCCCCAGCCGGTACCCCTTGGCTTCCACCAGGGCCTTGTAGAAGCTTTTCTTGAGCAGCCGCCCTCCGGGGCTCACGTAGCCGCATCCCCGGGCAATGTCATCTTCCGAGCAGTTGCTCAGGGAACGGGCCTTGTCCAGCAACTCCTTGCCCTGGAGCATGGTTCTGCCGACTGACGGCGCGGCATTCGACATGGTTGCGGATGTGATCGACGGAAGGGTTGACCACGCATCGGTCTCCTGTCCCCGATTGTGGCCAGGACGATGCAGTTTCGGCAAGGGTCTCTCAGAGCAGGTAGAGAATGCCGTAGAGAACCAACCAGATTCCATCGACGAAGTGCCAGTAGAGCTCAGCGGCTTCCACCCCGAAGTGGTGGTCGGCCGTGAAGCGCCCTGGTGTGCGTGCCTGCCACCAGACGATCAGGATCATCAGGGCGCCCAGAGAAACGTGCAGCCCATGGAATCCGGTCAGAGCGTAGAAGGTGCTGGCGTAGAGGTTGTCGGTGAGACCGAAGGGCAGAGAGAAATACTCAACCATCTGGCCGGCGAGGAAAGCCAGGCCAAGCCCTGCGGTGATCAGCAACCAGAGCCGACATGGGCCGAGCTGGTCGTGGCGAAGCTCCTTGGCGGCGCGATGAAAGGTGAAGCTGCTCAGCACCAGCAGCACCGTGTTGATCGTGGGCAGGATCAGTTCCAGCTCATAGATCGCATCGGCCGGCAGGGGGTTCACCGCCCGGAAGGTGAGGTAGGCGGCGAAGAAGCCCGCAAACGTCATGCCATCGGCCACAAGAAAAGTGGCCAGGCCGAACATGCGGTGGTCGGGATGGCCCTCCTGGACCGCATCGTGGACCAGGGGCTCTGATCCCTGGGGCAGCGGGGGGGCAAGGACGTCGGAGGGTGGTGATGGATCCGAGCTGGGGTAGAAGGCTGTCATGGCGACTCCTGGCGATGGCGGAGGAAATCAGAGACGGTGGTGGAGCAGGTGGCGGACCAGTTGGTGGACCAGGCTGAGCGTTGTGTCATCGGGCCAAGCTGCCGTTGGCCTGGTCATTGACCGCTGGACCAGAGCTCGCGACCGGTGGCCGCCCCGAGGTCGATCTGACCCGGAGGAATCCCGTAGCCGTAGGGGTGCTGCACCAGGGGGGGCTCCCCCTTCCAGTTCTCCACCGGCGGGGGTGAACTGGTGAGCCATTCCGGTGTGAGGGCCTTCCAGGGGTTGTCGCCGGCCACGCGTCCGGAGAAAGCACTCCAGAACACATTGATCAGGAATGGAAGGGTGCTCAGCGCCATGAGCAGGGCTCCAACGCTGCTGATCTGGTTCACCAGGGTGAACTGGGGATCGTATTCGGCGACCCGGCGGGGCATGCCATTAAGGCCCAGCCAGTGCTGGGGAGCAAAGCAGAGATTGAAGCCGATGAAGGTGATCAGGAAGTGGAAACGCCCGAGGTCCTCATTGAGCATTCTGCCTGTGAATTTCGGGAACCAGTGATAGATCGAGCCGAAGATCACAAACACCGTGCCCCCATAGACAACGTAGTGAAAGTGCCCCACAACGAAATAAGTGTCGTGAACATGGATGTCGAAGGGAACCTGGGCCAGCGCCACCCCTGTGATTCCACCGAACACGAAGTGCACGATGAAGGCACAGGAAAAGAGCATGGCGCTGTTGAGGGCGATTTTCCCGCCCCAGAGGGTGGCCAACCAGTTGAAGAACTTGATGCCTGTTGGCACGGCGATGAAGGCCGTGGCGATCGTGAAGAACAGGCGCATCCAAGGGGGTGTGGCGCTGGTGAACATGTGGTGCGCCCACACGATCAGACCCAGGAACACAATGCCCAGAATCGAATACACCATTGTGGTGTAACCGAACAGGGGCTTGCGAGCATGCACCGGCAGGATCTCACTCACCAGCCCGAAAGCCGGCAGCACCATGATGTAGACCGCTGGGTGGGAGTAGAACCAGAACAGGTGCTGATACACCACCGCATTGCCCCCCAGGGAAGGGTTGAAGAATCCGGTGTGCGCAATGATGTCGAAGCTGAGCAGCACCAGGGTGCCGGCCAGCACCGGGGTGGAGAGCACCACCAGGATGCTGGTGCCGAGCATCGCCCAGCAGTACATCGGCAACTGCATCATCTTCAGGCCAGGCCGCCGCATCTTCAGAATCGTGGCGATGAAGTTGATGCCCCCGAAGATGGAGCTGCCCCCCAGCAGCAGCACGCTCAGAATCCAGACCACCTGTCCGGCCGCCGGCGTGGTCAGGCTGAGGGGCGGATAGGCGGTCCAGCCTGATTGGGCCGCCCCTGCGATGAAGTAACTGGCGATCAGCAGGAATCCTGCTGGAGGTATCAGCCAGAAGGCCACGGCATTCAGCCGCGGGAAAGCCATGTCGCGAGCGCCGACATAGAAAGGAATCAGGTAGTTCCCGAAGGCACCGTTCACAACCGGCACGATCCAAAGGAAAATCATCACCGTGCCGTGGAGGGTGAGCACCTCATTGTAGGTTTCCCGGCTGATGAAATCAGAGATCGGGCTAACAAGTTCGGCGCGGATCATCCCGGCGAGTGCTCCCCCGACCAGATAGAAGAAGAAACCGGCCACCATGTATTGCAGGCCAATCACCTTGTGATCGAGGCTGAAGCTGAGATAGCGCAGCCAACCTTCTGGCTGGAGCCCGGGTGGGGACGAGCTGGTCTGGGGCGTCAGGGCGATGGTCATGGAGGAGGGACGATGAACCGGGGGACAAGACGAGGCGAGGGGCGCTTGCTCAACCGGTGGAGGAGCTGCTCAGGGCGCTGGCGACGGTGGTGGTGGTGTTCTTCTCGAACCAGGCAGAAAATTCATCGGGTTCGTGCACCACGACTGTGGAGCGCATGCCCCCGTGGTAAGGACCGCAGAGCTCGGCGCAGATGATTGGATAGCTTCCTGCTTTGATCGGTGTGAAGGTCAGCACGGTGGGTTGTCCGGGAATCACGTCCTGCTTGAGGCGAAACTCTGGAACCCAGAAGGCATGGATCACATCTCGTGCTTCCATGCGCAACTCCACAGGTTGTCCTTTCTGCACGTGCAGTTCGCCACTGGTGATGTCGCCCTGTGGGTAGTGGAACAGGAAGGCAAACTGAAGAGCGGTGACCTCCACAGGTAAGGCCGTCGCCCCACCGGCCATGGGAGAACCGATTCCACCCCAGATCCGCTCGGATGTTGGAGAGGGCGTTCCAAGCACGGAAGCCTGGATCACGGCGCTGTCGCTGTCAGCGGTGCCGCTTTCTGAGCTTGCAACCATTCCACCGTGCATGGCGTGGGGATCGCTGAGGGGAACCATCCCACCCATGCGGTCATAGATGTCGTAGCTGTAGATGCCAACGAACAGCACCACCACGGCCGGTATGGCGGTCCAGAAGATTTCCAGCTGAAGATTGCCCTCCACTGCCACTCCGTCGCCGGTCTCGCCATCGCGCCGGCGAAATCGGATCAGACTGAACAGCAGCAGGCCGAAAATCCCGATGAAGAGGATCGTGCCGATGCTGAAGAGAACCTTGAAGAGTTGGTCGTAGATCGGGGCATTCAAGCTGGCTGCGGCTGGCAGAAGATTGACGTTCTGGCCAATCCATAGCCCGCTGAGCACAAGGGCCATCCCCACGACGAGGGTGAGGACGGCAGATGGGATCGGCACGACTGAGTCAAAGCTCTCTCCACCTTATGGGGATCACCGGCTGAGTGCTCGCGGCCGCGCCGGGCCTTACGGGTGTTCCGAAATCCTGTGCGGAACTCAGGACATGGAGGGGGCTCATTTCGCCGTTCTCCCGCTCGCACACGTGCGTGCTTCCCCACAACCTGGCGGCGACACCAACTGTGATCGCTAATTTGTCGCCCATGCAATCCGGACGCCTCACCTCACTGCTGACGTCCCATCTGGTGGTCGCTCTCATCGCCCTTGTGGGCATCGGTGGCGCCACCCGGGTCATGGAAGCAGGACTGGCCTGTCCCGACTGGCCCCTCTGCTACGGCACCCTGCTGCCTGGCCGCCAGATGAATCTTCAGGTGTTTCTGGAGTGGTTTCACCGGCTGGATGCCTTTCTCGTCGGCCTGGCTCTGGTGGCCCTGCAGGTGGTGGTTCTCAGGCGGCCTGCCGCCCTGCGTCCCCCCTGGCTGATCGCGGCCAGCGCTGCAGCCCTTGGTCTGGTGGCTGTGCAGGGCGGTCTGGGTGCCCTCACCGTCACCCAGCTGCTCCGCTTCGATGTGGTCACCGCCCACCTGTCCACCGCTCTGCTGCTGGTGGCCCTGGTGAGCGCCATCCACCAGGGACTGGCCCCTGAGGACCTGCAGTCACGGACCCTCCGCTCACCGACCCTGGCTGAACCTCCTGTTTCCAGTTTGGCCTGGCTGCGACAGCAGGGCTGGTGGCTGGCCTCCGCCGCCGCTGGTTTGGGGGTCTTCGTCCAGGCGGTCAGTGGCGCCCTGATGGCCACCCAGTGGGCTTCAGGCAGCTGCCTGACGGCAGGGGTGGCCTGCGGCTGGCTGGCTCTTCACCGTCAGATGGCCACCCCGGTGGCGATCACCGTTCTTGCTGTGGCGGCCGCCCATCTGCTGGTGCGTGAGCGACGAGTGATGCAGGGCTCTTACGCCCTCGCCGCTCTTCTGTTGGTGATCCTGCAGATCGTTCTCGGGGTGCTCACCCTGCGCCTCGCTCTGGAGGTTCCTCTCGTCACCGTGTCTCACCAGCTCACCGCGGCTCTGCTGGTGGCTGTGCTCAGCGCCCTGGCCATGCGCAATCGACCTCGTCCTGCCCCCGCTCCGATCGACACCGTCAAGCCCCAGCCCTCCTGCCTCGAGTCCTGCCATGGTTAGTGCCACCAGCCTCAGCCCTCAGCTCAGCAGTCGCGACCAGGTGGTTCCTTCGCGCTCCAAGGTGCGGCTCCCCCCCTGGCTCGAGATCGCCAAGCCCCGACTGATTCCCCTGCTCCTGGCCACCACCCTGGGGGGCATGGCCCTCTCCGAAGGCTGGCCGATGACAGCACCTCGCCTGGCCTGCACCCTCGGCGGCGGTGCCCTGGCCTCAGCGGCTGCCGGGGTGCTCAACTGCCTCTGGGAGCAGGAGCTCGATGGGCGCATGGTGCGCACCAGTGGCCGTGCACTCCCCTCCGGCCGTCTTTCGGCGGGGACAGCCTTCACCGTCGCCGTATCGCTCACCTGTGCCGCCGCCCTGCTGCTGGTGAGCGGGGTGAACTGCCTCGCTGCGGGGCTCTCCCTGCTGGGCCTTTGCAGCTACGTGCTGCTGTACACCGCCCTGCTCAAGCCCCGCACCACGCAGAACATCGTCATCGGTGGAGTGGCCGGTGCGATTCCACCCCTGGTGGGTGCCGCCGCGGCCACCGGGCATGTGGGCCTTGGTGGCTGGTGGCTGTTCGGTCTGGTGATGCTCTGGACCCCCGCCCACTTCTGGGCCCTCGCCCTGCTGCTCAAGGAGGATTACCGTTCCGTCGGCATTCCGATGCTGCCGGTGGTCAAAGGCACCGAAGTGACCGCCGCGGCAATCGGCCACTACGCGCGTGCCACCGTGCTGGTGAGCCTGCTGGGCGTGCTGGCGCTCCCCAGCGGTGGATGGCTCTATGGACTGCTGGTGATTCCCTTTAATGGCCGGTTGCTGCAGATGGCCCACACCCTCGGCCTGAATCCCGATGAGGCGGCCCCGGCCAGGGGTCTGTTCCGTTGGTCCATCCTCTATCTCTTCGGCATCTGTCTGCTGCTGCTGATGGCCCGCCTGCCCGGGGCCGAGACCTTCAGCTTTCAGGCCAGCGAATTGCTGGCGACGCTCAGGCTCCCTTCGTCAGCTTTCTAGATTGCAAGCTTCCATCGGCCGGGCCGAAGTGTCAGAAGCGCTGCCAGAAGGGATGATCCAGCTGGATCAGCTCAGCAAGTCGTTCGGGCCGGTCACGGCCCTTGATGGCTTCAGCCTGCATGTCCCGGCTGGCAGTCTCTATGGCCTGCTGGGACCAAACGGGGCCGGCAAGACCACTGCCCTGCGCATTCTCTGCACCCTGCTGGCCCCGGATGCCGGGTCCGTCCGGGTGGCTGGCCTCGATGCCCTCCAGCACCCCCGTCAGGTGCGGGAGCACCTGGGCTATGTGGCCCAGGAGGTGGCCATCGACAAGATCCTCACCGGCCGGGAGATGTTGCGTCTGCAGGGAGCCCTGTACCACCTGGGTGCCCCCCACCTGCGCCAGCGGATCGACGACCTGATCCAGCTCCTGGGGATGGACGACTGGATCGACCGCCGTTGCGGCACCTACTCCGGTGGCATGCGCCGTCGTCTTGATCTGGCCAGTGGCCTGCTGCATCAGCCTTCGGTCCTGGTGCTGGATGAACCCACCGTGGGGCTTGACATCGAAAGCCGGGCGGTGATCTGGCAGGTGCTGCGGCAACTGCGCGATTCCGGCACCACGGTGCTGCTCAGCAGCCATTACCTCGAGGAGATCGATGCCCTCGCCGACCGGCTGGCCATCATCGATGGGGGCCGGGTGATCGCCGAGGGCAACCCTGAGGATCTCAAGCGCGCCCTCGGCGGTGACCGCGTCACCCTGCGGGTGCGCGAATTCAGTGATGCGCCTGAGTCGGAGCGGGTCCAGCAGGTCTTGCAGGCCTGCCCGGGGGTGCGCCAGGTGGTGGTGAACCGTGCCCAGGGCCATTCCCTCAACCTGGTGGTCGATGGAGAGGCGGTGATCGAGCAGTTGCGCCGTCAGCTCAGTGAAGCCCAGCTGCCGGTGTTCTCCCTCTCCCAGAGCCGCCCCAGCCTTGATGACGTCTATCTCCAGGCCACCGGCCGTACGTTGAGGGATGCCGAACTGGAGGTGGCGGGCATCCGTGATCCCAAGGCCGAGCGCAAGCAGGCCATGCGTTGAGCCTCCTGTCGCTCCTCTCCGATCGATCTCCTGCTCTTCCGCTCCTCCTGTCCCCGGCCATGACCAGCGCCTCACCCCTGACACTCTCTGCTGCAACGCCCGACCAGGGGCCAGCCCAGCGTTCTGCTTTCGCCGACCTCAGCCAGGAGACCCTGGCGCTCACCCGCCGCCTGTTCCTCCAGTTGGCCCGTCGTCCGTCCACCCTGGTGGCGGGCGTGCTGCAGCCACTGATCTGGCTGGTGCTGTTCGGGGCACTCTTCGCCAAGGCCCCGGAGGGCCTGCTGCCCGATGGCATGAGCTACGGACGCTTCCTGGGGGCGGGGGTGATCGTGTTCACCGCGTTCAGCGCTGCTCTCAATGCTGGCCTGCCGGTGATGTTCGACCGTGAATTCGGCTTCCTCAACCGGCTGCTGGTGGCCCCCTTGCGCTCCCGCAGCTCCATCGTGCTGGCTTCGGTGCTCTACATCACCAGCCTCAGCCTGATCCAGAGCCTGGCGATCATGGCCACCGCGGCCCTGCTGGGTTACGGCTGGCCTGGAGGCGCAGGACTGCTGCTGGTGCTGGTGACCCTGCTGCTGCTGGTGTTCGCCGTGACCGCCCTCAGCCTGGGGCTGGCCTTCGCCCTGCCTGGGCACATCGAGCTGATCGCGGTGATCTTCGTGGCCAACCTGCCCCTGCTGTTTGCCAGCACCGCCCTGGCACCGATTTCCTTCATGCCCGCCTGGCTGGGCTGGCTTGCGGCCCTGAATCCTCTTACCTTCGCCATAGAACCCATCCGCGCCGCCTACGCCGGCAGCTTTTCCCTTCAGGCCGTCGTGCTGGAAGCTCCCTACGGAGATCTCACCGCTCTGACCTGTCTGGGGGTGCTCGCCGCCCTCGCCCTCGGCCTCTTTCTCCTGATCCGGCCTGTTTTGGATCGCAAACTCAGTTGAGTCACCCCGTGTCCACCACCCAACCACTCCCTGCTTTCGTCGATGCCATGCCCGTAGGCAGTCCCCGGTTGTCGCTCCAGGACCTGCACCAGGCCCTGGAGAGCAGGGACGGGCCCCTGTTGGTGACCCAATCCCTGCGCTGGGCCCACCGCCATGGGGTGGAAGCTCTGGAGAGGCAGATCGGGGACCCGGCTCTTGATGAAACCGCACGCCTCTGGTGGCGAGAGCAATTGCAGCGCTCCTTCTCCTTTCCGGTGGTCAGCTCGGCGGTGGTCAGCTCGTCTGTGGTCAGCTCGGCACCCCCGCCGCCCCCCACGGCCGCTGTTCCAGCCTCCGATCCACTCCCGGCGCCCGAGCCCGTGCTCGAGTTGCCGACCCAGCAGGATGCCGTTCCTCTCCCCGCCGAGTGGCTGGTTCCTGGCGATCTCCAGCAGCAGGAGAAGGCTGAACTCATCGCCGCCTCTCAGCCCGCCGTTGAAGCAGAGGTGTCCTCAGCGCCCCAAGAGCCCATCACCCCTGTGACGGAGTCTCTGCCTGAGGCCACCGAGTCACTTCCGCCCCTGGCAGAGGCCTTTGGGCCCATTTCAGACCTGGAGCCCCTGCCCAGTTTTAATGTTCAGGCCATCTTTGCGATGCAGTCGGAGTTGGCCGAAACGCCCCTGGCACCGCCGGTTGTTCCGCCGGTGATGTCCCCTCCGAAGCAGCTTGAACTGGAGGCTTTCTCCCCGGTCGAGGGATCTGGAGAGCAGACCGCGGCCCTGCCTGAAGCGGTCGCTCCTGCTGAGGAGGCTCCCGTCAAAGCCATCGGATCCAAGCGCAATCCCTTCTCCCGTCTGCGCAGTCTGGTCAAGGATTGCGTCGAGGAGGTGGCCAGCAGCTTCAGCTACGACGAACACGAGGAGGACAGCTTCGAATCTCCGGAGCCGGCAGTGCCTCCAGCAGCGGACTCTCCCCTCGGCCAGGCCCAGGATCCGGTGTCCACCCCGGTCCTGCAGTCTCCGCCTCAGGTGGCTCCTTTCCCGGTCCAGTCGCCTGCCTCTGGCAGCTCAAGCTCGATCGCTCCGCCGCCATTTGCGCTGCAGCAACCTCTGCAGCCCGCCCGAGCGGCCCAGCAGCGACGTCGGCGGGGCGAAACGGGCAGCCCTGATGGTCAGGGCAGTCCGGCGGCGAACCGGCGAGCGGCTGGAGGCCCCCCAGCGCCGGCTCCCAGCCATCCAGCCCTCGACTCCCTGCGCTCCTGGCTGCCCGACAGCCTCGAGCGCGACGACCATCGCCAGGCGTCCTGAACCGGTGCGTTCCAATCCACGCCTCGACCGTATGGCCCTGGAGGGTCACCTGATCGTGTCGGTCCAGGCGCCCCAGGGATCCCCGCTGCGTGATCCTTCCGTGATCGCCGCCATGGCGGAGGCCAGCCTGGCCAATGGTGCCATCGGGGTTCGGCTGGAGAGTCCTGAGCACATCGGTGCGGTGCGGCGGCGCTGCCCAGAGGCCCTGATCGTGGGCCTCTGGAAGCGGGTTCACTCCGACAGTTCTGTCTACATCACCCCCGGATGGGAAGAGATCAGAGCGGTGTGGGCCGCAGGTGCTGACATCGTGGCCATGGATGCCACCTCCAGGGTCCGCCCCGGCGGCGAAGATCTCGCCGGACTCATCGGCCGTGCCCAGCTGGATCTCGGTGCCCCGCTGATGGCTGATGTCGACAGTGTCGACAATGGTCTACAAGCAGCCTATCTCGGCTGCCGGTGGGTCGGCACCACCCTGTTCGGTTACACCGAAGCCACCGCTGAGCTACGGCCTCCGGCCTGGGATCTCCTGCCGCAGCTTCGCCAGCGGCTGCCGGAAGAAACCTCCCTGATCTGTGAGGGAGGCATCGCTTCAGCGGATCAGGCGGCCCGAGCTCTGGCGGCGGGAGCCGACGCGGTGGTTGTCGGTACCGCGATCACGGGGGTGGATCTGCAGGTGGCCTCTTATGTGGACCGGATGGCCGCGGGCTGCTGATGGAGCGGCCCGCGGGCCTTTCTCACATCATTCCGGGCATGCCCATGCCGCCCATGCCGCCCATACCTCCCATGCCACCCATTCCGTCCATGCCGCCACCGGGTCCAGCGGGTGCGGGCGGTTCAGGTTTGTCGGTGATCACCACTTCAGTGGTGATCAGCATCGCGGCGATCGACACCGCGTCCTGGAGGGCCAGGCGCACCACCTTGGCAGCGTCCAGGATCCCGACGGCCACCATGTCGTCGTAGGTGCCGGTGATGGCGTTGAACCCCTTGCCCTGGCGCTGGGCTTCGGCCACCACAACCGAGCCGTTGGCTCCGGCATTCTCGGCGATCTGACGGGCTGGAGCTGCCAGGGCCCGCTGCACGATCTCGGCGCCGGTGCGCTCATCCTGGGTGAGAACCGCGATCAGCGTGTCGAGTTCAGCGGCCAGCTGCAACAGCGTGGAACCACCTCCGGCAACGATTCCCTCTTCCACGGCGGCCCGGGTGGCATTGAGGGCATCCTCGATGCGCAGCTTGCGGTTGCGCAGTTCGGTTTCGGTGGGGGCTCCCACCTTGATCACGGCCACACCGCCGGCCAGCTTGGCCAGCCGCTCATTCAGCTTTTCGCGGTCGTATTCAGACTCGGTGGACTCCAGTTCGCGCCGGATCGACGCCACCCGGTCGGCCACGGCGTCGCTGTGGTCTTCAGTTCCCACAATCGTGGTGGAATCCTTGCTGATTGTGATCTTGCGCATGCGACCGAGATCGCTCAGGCTCACCTTCTCCAGGGTCATGGCCCGGTCTTCACTGATCACTGTGGCGCCGGTGAGGATGGCGATGTCCTGCAGCATGGCTTTGCGGCGGTCGCCGAAGCCAGGGGCGCGCACGGCCGCCACCTGCAGCACCCCCCGGTTCTTGTTCACCACGAGGGTCGCCAGGGCTTCGCCGTCAACTTCCTCGGCGAGAATCACCAGGGGAGAACCAGCCCGCGACACGGCCTCCAGCACAGGCACCAGATCATTGATGCTGCTGATCTTGCGGTCGGTGACGAGCAGCAGGGCGTTGTCGTACTCACACACCTGGCGGTCGCCATCGGTGACGAAATAGGGGGAGGAGTATCCCCGGTCGAAGGCCATGCCTTCGGTGACTTCGAGCTCGGTGGAGAGGGAGCGGGATTCCTCAACGGTGATCACCCCGTCGGTGCTCACCGTGGCCATCGCTTCAGCCACCATCCGGCCCACTTCCTCATCACCCCCGGAGCTCACGGTGGCCACCTGACGGATGGCATCCCCGGCCACGCTCTGGGCGCGCGCGGCTATCCCCTCAACCACCCGGGCCGCTGCCCGCTCCATGCCCCGGCGCAGTCCCACCGGATTGGCGCCGGCTGCCACGTTGCGCAGTCCCTCGTGCACCAAAGCCTGGGCCAGCACGGTGGCCGTGGTGGTGCCGTCTCCGGCCTGGTCCTTGGTCTTGGAGGCCACCTGCTGGATCAGCCTGGCGCCCACGTTCTCGAATGGATCCTCCAGGGAGATCTCCTTGGCGATCGTTACCCCGTCATTGACGATGTCGGGAGCCCCAAAGGACTTCTCCAGCACGACATTGCGGCCCTTCGGCCCGATCGTGACCCGCACGGCATCCGCCAGGGCATTCACCCCCCGCTCAAGCGAGCCCCGGGAGGCGTCGGAAAAACTGATCAGTTTGGCCATCGGTTGTCGAGGGTGTGGAGAAGGTGTGGGACGTGGGTGGGCACGGGTCGCTGCACCCGATGGTTTTCAGCGTCCCACAGCGGCTGGGGCGCAGTCATGGCCAGGACGGTGGGGAAAGCCGAATCGGTCCCCCCCAGGGCACCTGCGCCTGGGGCCATCTGCCGATAAGGTCCGGGGATGGAGGACAACCTGCGCGCCAGCCTCTCGGCGTCGGTGGCCGATGCGCTCACCGATCCGGCGATCGACACGGTCTCGGGTGCCAGCCTGATGGTGTTTCTGGTCATTGCCGGACTCGGGCTGGCCATGGCGCTGATCTACGTGCCCCTGAGGCTCTTCCTCACGATCACGGCCCGCAGCCGGCGGTTGAGGCTGCTGCAACGGATCCGGCGCCTGCGCGAGGAGCTGGGGCAACCGATCCAGTCCTGATCGGGCCTCAGCGCATCACAAGGCCACCATCCACCTGCAGCACCTGGCCGGTCATGTAGGCGGCGGCAGGATCGGCGGCCAGAAAACGCACCACCCCGGCCACGTCCTCGGGCTGACCGAGACGGCCGAGGGGAATGGCCGCCTGGATGCGCTCCACCTCCAGATCCTTGGTCATGTCGGAGGCGATGAAGCCCGGGGCCACGGCGTTGACGGTGACCCCGCGGCTGGCGAGCTCGGCCGCGGTGCTGCGGGTGAGGCCGATCACACCGGCCTTGGCGGCGCTGTAGTTGGCCTGGCCAGGGTTGCCCATCAGCCCCACCACGGAGGTGATGTTGATGATCCGTCCGCTGCGGGCCTTCAGCATCGAGCGACAGACGGCACGGCTGCAGAGGAAGACCCCGGTGAGGTTGAGGTCGATCACGCTCTGCCAGTCGGCGGTCTTCATGCGCATCAGCAGCCCGTCGCGGGTGATGCCGGCGTTGTTGACCAGCACGTCCAGGCGACCACTGCGCTCGAGCACCTGCTTCACCATCCCCTCCACCTCCTCCTCCCGGGAGACGTCGGCCCGGTGACTCCAGGCCCGGCCACCGCCCGCAGTGATGGCTGCCACCACCGCCTCGGCGGCCTCGGCGGAAGCGGCGTAGTTCACAACCACCTCGGCTCCGCTGGAGGCGAGCTCCAGGGCGATGGCCCGGCCGATGCCCCGGCTGGCTCCAGTGACCAGAGCCACCTGGCCCGTGAGTGGGGCAACAGCGGATCCGGTCATTGGCGCAGAAGCAGGGAGAGGGCGATCGTATGCGGCTCCCACCCGCCCTCAGTTGGTCATCAGCTCCATCCCCTCCACGGCAGCGCCCAGCAGCGCCGCGAAGCGTTGCAGTTCCTCCTTGCTGCCCATCACCACCAGCAACTGGCCTGGCAGCAGCCTCACATCGCCATTGGGGTTGGTGATCAGTTTCGGGGGTAGGGGAGCGCTGGTGATCCCGCGGTAGACCGAGGGGTTGGTCGCCTTCGGGACGGGCATGCGCACGGCCAGCACCAGGGCACCGGTGCGGCGGCGCAGTTCCAGCTCGGCCAGGGTGCGCCCATTGAGATCCCCAAGCAGCTGGCCGTTGCTGCTGATCTGAAACTCCTCCACCTCGCAATCCGATCCCGCCAGCAGGTCCATGAACTGCACGGCCAGCGGGCGCAGAGCGGTGGCGGCCATGCTGCGGCCTCCGGCCACATAGGGGCTCACCACCTGATCGGCACCGGCCAGTCGCAGTTTGCGGGCGGCCTCATCGCTGTCGGATCTGGCAATCAGCCGGCAACGGGGGGCGATGCCCCGGGCACTGAGCACCACATAGAGATTGGCGGCGTTGCTGGGCAGGGCGGCCACCAGGCTGCGGCAGTTGTGAATGCCGGCTTCCATCAGGGTTTCATCAAGGGTGGCATCGGCCTGAAGCACGGGAAGGCCCCGTTCCTCCGCGGCCCCCTTGCGGCCCTGATCCATCTCCACCACCAGCAGCGGCACGCCCTCGGCGGTGATCTGATCGGCGATCTCGCGGCCGATGCGGCCATAGCCGCAGAGAATCACATGGTCATGCATGGTCAGAAGCCAGCGGCGGAATCGGAGTTCGCGCATCCGGCGGAAGTAGCCGGATTCGGTGAGCCCAAGCAGGCCCTGAATGGTCATCTGGACCACCACCAACCCCCCGGCGATCGAGAGTGTGGTGACCACCCGACCGGCACCCGAGAGTGGTTCGGAGGTGCCGTCGCTCCAGCCCAGGGTGGTGAGGATCACCAGCACCATCCAGTAGCAGTCGCCCCAGTCCCAGCCCTCGGTGAAGCGGTAGCCCGCCGCCGAGAGATTCACCAGGGCAACCAGGGCGATCAGAGGGGATCGCCAGGGTTGCCGGATCCGGGTTGTGGGAGGTCTGGGGCGTCGACGCCTGGTGGGTGGAGGCATCGATGGCGCCGTGGTTCGAGAAAGGACGCTCAGCCCATGCCGAGGGCCTGCAACACCTCAGGAACATCGAGCTCGTGAAGCGTGGTTGCCTGACCCAGCCCTTGTACCCCAGCCCTTGATGGCAGGCTGTCGCTGCTGCGACCCAGGGCCACCAGAGGCGTGCCGCAGAGCAGGGCAAGCTCGGTGGTGACCGGCTCATGGCTGAGCACCACATCGGCGGCGGCCACCTGGGCGGCCCGCTCGAGGGGGGGGGGGGGGGGGGGGGGGGGGGGGGGGGGG